>JAUVSF010000530.1 GCA_030597245.1 Acidobacteriota bacterium | reverse complement strand
TGCATCAGCAAGAGCTCTGTTAACCTTTACATTCAACTCGCTTCTGACATTACGGTAATTTTCAAACCCGGTCCATGCCCGCAGTGAAAAATCGAGAGAGCTCTCTCCAAAGCCGAGAAACAGCGCTGATGAACTTGGGTCACTCAACACATTCGGATGCTTTTCGGCCACCTCGAGGAGTAGTTCGATGACTCGCTCGGGATCAGTCCCATATTTGACCCCAATTGCCACGTCCACCCTGCGAATCTGGTCCGAAAGGGTCCAGTTGACCACCTCCGAGGAGATGAGATTCCCATTAGGTACTATTACTTCCGCGCCTTCCCAGGTTTTAACTACACTGGCCCGAATCCCTATATGCCGGACCTCGCCAAACAGGTCACCGATCTGCACCTTATCGCCGACCTGGATCGGGCGTTCAAACAGCAGGATCAGTCCTGAGATGAAGTTATTAACGATGTTCTGGAGCCCAAAACCGATGCCAACTCCGAAAGCTCCAGCCAACAGAGTGAAGCGACTCAAATCAAGTCCGGCTGCTGCGAAAGCCATGGCGAAACCAAGGAGGAGAATTACGTAATGGGTAATACTGGAAACGGCCCCTGGGACTCCCCGAGGCAGCTCAATCCGGGGGTAAATGTCCTCCCTAAGAACAAAACGGACAAACTTGGAAAGCAGGAACGACAGCCAGATTAGAAAGACAAAGGTCAGAACAAAGCCAAGGGAAATCTCAATCGTCCCCAGTTTGGCTGACGCCGTAAGCGCTGAATACACGGCGTTCGAAAAAGGCACCTGCAACCAGAACCCCTTGAGCGTAAGCAACACCCAGAACCCAAGACTGATCAGATTGAGACCCCGGGAGACTCTCCGCAGAATCAAGTCGCTATGATTCCTGAAGACTTGGAGTCTCTGCAGTGTGGGTGTTCGCACCAGCACCTGTAAAGAGTCCTTGATGACGACGGTCGCCACGAGAAATACCAAAGCCAGATAGGCCGAAGTAAGAAGTCCAGAGGCCAGCAGGTTCGCAAGAAGGACGGCTCCAAGTACGCTCAAGATCAGCGAAGCGATGAAGATCCAGGCAGCTACTTGCAGGATGAGACGCACCGCCAGGTGCCAGCGACTATCTCGGGTCCCTTTCCTGCCGAACTGTCTCAGAAGCAACGTGCAGGTGCCCAGGCCAAGGAGGATGGACAAGGTAATAAGGGAACGGTTTACTGAGGTACCCGAGAGGGTGAGCTGAGACAGTTGGCCGACGATGAAGAGAACGCCCAACAAATAGACAACCGGTCTGAACGCGGGTTCTATCAGCCCTGGTATCAAACGGACCAACGGGATCAAGACCAGGCAGGCAGCCAGAGTCGTCAAGGCTCTTGGTGCCATGACATGAATCGCGATGCCTGCCAGCACGGTAATGAGGAGAGCCTGCGAGACGGGGCGCTCCAGGACGATCCTCGTGCCTTGTAGGCTCGGATCGTCTTTCCACTCCCTGGCCCGTCGCCTCACAGCCAACATGATCACCAGGAGGATCACGAAGACCACCGCCTGAATGACAAAACGCTCGGGATAGGTACGGAGATACTCGACCGTTGAGCCTAGACTCGTTTGCCAAGTCTCCGCAATCTGTTCGCTCGGTGACGGTTGATCCTCATCGAAAGTGAAAACTTCCCACAGCGGAGGACTGTCGAGAGACAGGAGTCTGGCTCTCGTTTCCTTGGCTCGTTCCTCAACCAGTCCAATCATGTAGTCATAATTGATGAGAAGCTGCGAGTACTTCTCCTGAACGCTGATGACCTCCACCCATCGATCCTGCAAGGTGCTCTTGAGGGCGGTTAACTCCTTAATCGTCTTCTCAACCTCCCTCACAACAGGAGCGGGTAGACCCCTCTCGACCGCGCCGACACGGGTCAACTTCCAGCGCTCGAGGAGTAAACGCACATGCTCCAGGAGATCGGCCAGGGCTTTCGAGCTTCGGGCCGGCGCTTTCTGAGCGCTCTTGGCTACAGCTGTTTCCGCTTCCCATGCCGACCGGAGGTCCTCGAGCAGGCGAGGCGGGACCAGGCCCCCCAGTCGCCGCTCTGTTCTGGCCTTCAATAGTTCGAAGCGATTCTGAAGCTCGAGAACTCGAGCATTGAGGTCATCAGTCGGGAATCCTGAATCAGCCAGTTGCCGGGAGCGACGGATGAAATTGTTTGTCTCCTCAATCTGAGGCAGAATCTCGCCGGGAGGGATTGGAGCGCTTTCCTTTTTCTCGCTTTCAGCCGTCTCGGTTTGGGAACTCTCTTGTTGAGCAAGCGCAGGGCTTCCTGCGACGAGGACAAGTCCCATCAATAGAGGAAATAACGACAACTTGAGAATGGGACTCTGAAAAGGCACAAAATCGATTGTACCCTTTTTCGATTGATACAAACCGACAACATTGCGTAATAGCTTAATGGGCGAGACTGTCTCAGGATTACGAGGAAAATGGGGCTGGAAATTGGGAATTGGGAACTACCTCTTGGGGGCTTGTCGAAGTGCGAAGTGCGAGGTGCGAACCACGAACCTGTCGATTTTCGATTGACGATTGACGATTGCAGGCTCCTCCTTCGCTCTTCGAGCTATGGAGGGCAGGCGGAGCACGAGCACGAACGAAAATACCAAGCCCCAAACCTCAAGCCCCCAGCCCCCGAGACCCCAGTTCCCAGTCCCCAAGTTGACTCTGACTACAATTCTGGAGTATCGTGTACCGTCTCCTTCGGACCAGGGTCTCCTGAAGGGGAACTTTGCAGTTAGAAGTTTAGAAGGCCCGAACAGTCTCGCCTTGTGAAAGAAATCAAAGGACATTCACCCCAGGTCACGTGTTAGTTTCCTGCGTAGTGTTTTTGCCTCTTTTGTGCTCGAGATCTCAAGGTCGATGGCAGACGTTTTGCAGGAGAATAGTGATGAATACTTCCAAATTGTACGTGGGCGGATTGACCTACTCTATTACCGATGCTCAGCTCGAAGAGCTCTTCAGTCCTCATGGGACCGTTGAGTCTGCTCGAGTAATTACCGACAGAATGACCGGCCGATCCAGAGGATTCGGTTTTGTGGAAATGAGTTCCACCGACGAAGCTCAGGCTGGAATGGATGCGCTGAACGGCACAGACGTTGAAGGCCGCACGTTGGTCGTGAACGAAGCCAAGCCCCGTGAAAACCGCGGTGGTGGCGGCGGCGGTCGTGGTGGTGGCTTTGGCGGCGGTGGCGGCGGCCGAGATCGCTGGTAATCTCTAGCTGGGGGCTGGGAACTGGGGGCTTGACGAAGTGCGAAGTGCGAAGTGCGAACGACGAACCTATCGATTTTCGATTGTCGATTGCGAGCACCCTCCTTCGCTCTTCGAGCTATGGAGGGCAGGCTGATCGCTGACAACTCTTCACTACTTTCCACCCCCGATCACCGATTACCGATTACCGATTACCGATTACCTCTTCCCCGCCACTCTTGGATAGACAAATCCTGCCAGCAACGCTCCAAGAATTGGAGCCACCCAGAAGAGCCACAGTTGTCCCAGCGCCCAGGACCCGACAAAGACTGCCGGCCCTGTACTCCTGGCTGGATTCACCGAGAGGTTCGTGACCGGAATTCCAATCAGATGAATAAGCGTTAGCCCGAGCCCGATCGCAATTGGTGCAAAACCGGCAGGGGCACGCTCGTCGGTAGCACCCAGGATGATGATCAGAAACATGAAGGTCAGGACTATCTCTGCCACGAGTCCCGAAACCAGGGAATAACCGCCCGGAGAATGCTCGCCGTATCC
>JAUVSF010000683.1 GCA_030597245.1 Acidobacteriota bacterium | reverse complement strand
TCCGAAGTCGCACAATCATAAATCCGACTAATTCTATAGACATAGTATTATTACAAGTGTACGCTGCTTGATCGAGTCTGTCAAGCACAATAATAATTCGGTAATCGGTAATCGGTAATCGGTAATCGGGGTAAAACCGGGAACATGGGCTTGAGGCCCAGGACGTGGTATCTTTGCTCGTGCTCCGCCTGTCCTCCATAGCTTTAGCGAAGGCGGATGCTCGTAATCGTAATCGAACACCCGCCCAAAAGAGATCCTTGCGTGCGATTCCTCAACTGTGGGATTCACCACCAAGACCACCTAGAAAATGTCACCCCCACGAACGTGACAATCTTAACGGCATCCGCCTTCGCTCTCCGAGCTACGGCGCGACACGTCCGGCATCTAGCAAGTCTTACCGCTACTGAGTTTCCACCACACATCGCGATCGTCTCAGTTCCGGGCTGCACTGATCGGGATTACGGGCGCTTCTTCATGAGATAGAGGGTTCTGCTGCTGTCTCTGATGGCCTGCTTCTCGACGATTTCGAAGAGGCGAGCGAATTCATCCTCGAAAACCTCAACTGTGTAGTCGGCAAAGATGTCATCGCGGGTGGAGAGCATCCGTTGAACTTGCGAGTCCTCCTTCGGGACAAACTCGATGATGAGCCAGTTGCACAGGGAGGCAAAGAACCGGGCCAGCGCCGGAAGAGGAACATTGTTTGCAATCGCAAGGTGGTGAATCAGGGCAAGAGCCATTGCCAGGTCGGCGGGGCCTCGATCCAGGAGGGACAGTCGCTCCGAATTGTTCCAGCCGATTGCAGGCGACGGATTGGCAAGGTCCATCACCAGTGGCAACAGGTTCGAGACTTTAGTTTCCTTACATGTGAGATAGTTCTGTTCGACCGCCATGGGATCGAAGTCGAAAGACACGGTAGGGATCTGTTTAGCGGCGGCGATCCGGCTAAAAACCCCATTGTTAGCTCCCAGATCCCATGCGCCGGCCGGTTTCGCAAACTCGATGAATTGCTCTACCTGTCGTTTCTTCTCTGCGAAAGCGTCCTTCGTGTAATTCGTTTCGTCGTAATACTCGCTCCAGGTTGTCCTGCATTTCTTCAACGCAAGTTTGCGTACTCCACTTTCGAGGCTGTCCAGAATCCCCATCAGAGCAAGCCGAGAGACTTTTCGGCGTCGCGAAACGACTTGTTTGTTCTGAAAATGGGTTTGTGACTTGGAATGGAGATGGAGGTGAGTCAGCAACGAAGTTCGAAGGTAGGTCCTTCCGGGCAGCAACTTGCTCGCCAGATCGAGAGGCACTCCATCGATGTAGCGCTGTGAGAGGCAACTCAAGCGAGTATCCCGATAGGCGATCAGAGCTAATGGAGCCAGAAAATGCTGGCAGAACTGTCGATAGGCAACCCAGGGTTCGCCCTCCGGGTATGGTTCAAACGAGAGGGTGTCCATCAGCAGTGCCCTGTTGTCAACAAACTGAATATTGTAAGCCGTACTGTCTTTGAGGGACATCCCGAACTTGAGACTCAGTTTCTGGATCTCCAGTGTTGCAAGTGCCGCCTCTTTGAGCTGGCCGAAACACCACTCATACGGATAAGAGACAAACGGAATCCGAAAAGGCTTGAGAATTCGGTAAGCAGGCGCAGGGGTAATCGAGGGTTGGTCCACTTCCTCGTGAGGGATTAGGAGGTTGCGCCTGACAAGGGCGTCGTACAGTCCCGACTCGATGAGTTGGTCGTACGAGTCAGCATAGGATGGGTTGACTTGACGGTAAAGAACGCCGCCTCGTTCGAACACGTGCCCGGCTGGGTCGCGGAATGACCCGGGAACGACACCGTCATTCATCGGAGTCGATATCTTCTTCCTTTTGGGGAGGACCCGAGAAGTATGCTCTGATCCGGCCCCAGAACAGCTTAAGAGAGAAGGAGGCCGCCGCAATTCCGGCGATGACAATTTGCAGCACATAACTTCCTGTCCCGGGATCGACATAAGCATGAGCCGATCTTGGAAAGACCAGGATCAGAATAATCACGGAAGCCGCGAGGCCAAGAAAATTACGCACCCGTTTCATGGGGTATGCAGTATATCTCATCTTGGCTTCTTCACCCAAGGTTGCCTTCGAGAACGGAAGACCACCGTTATGCAGGCTAGGTAAACTGCTTGAGCTGGGCTACTGTTTCGCGGAAAGCCCTCAGCAAGTACTGCGAATCGTACTGGAAAGTAATAAAGCGCATCCCTCGTGAGGCCCACTGTTTGGCGTTTTCGAGATCCGTGAGATGTACTCCCGGAGCGACTCCGTGACGGTTGCATGACTCGATCACCGTCTGGAAAGCGTCCTCCACCCGCGGGTCATTTGTCTGTCCCGGTATGCCCAAACTTTGGGACAGATCGAATGGACCGATCATGACCGCGTCCACACCTTCAACTGAGACAATCGAGTCGACCCGATTGACGGCTTCTTCCGTTTCTATTTGCACGACGATCAGCGTCTCCTTATTCGACCAATCCAGAAACTGTTCGGCCGAACAGTCACGAAAGAGCGTCGAAATGTCCGAGATGCTGGCGCCCCTTTGTCCCAAAGGGAAGTACTTTGTCGATTTGATAATGTGTCGGGCCTCTTCTTCGTTATCGACTCGG
>JAUVSF010000268.1 GCA_030597245.1 Acidobacteriota bacterium | reverse complement strand
CGCAGGTTCGAATCCTGCCGGGCGCGCATCCGCTTCGCTGCGCTCAGCGGGAAGCACTAAGCTCGAAATCCGAAGCACGAGGCATGATCCTCCAACTCGATCCAGCGAGAACGAAGCCCGCTGACTCAGATTCGGATTTCGTGTTTCGAGCTTCGTGCTTCCCACCGAAGGTGGGCTGTGCCCGCGTAGATCCAACTCAGTGCAACTCCAGCCAAGATAGAGCCCCATTTCGGAAGGACTTCAGATCTGACCTGGTGACGATCCTTTGACGAATCTGTGTTGCCTCTCCTGACTGCACATACTAGGATAGAGCTCAGGGGAGAGTGGGAACTTGATCGGTAGAACAATCGCCCATTACCGCGTGGAAGAGAAGATCGGTGAAGGTGGGATGGGTGAGGTCTACCGTGCACACGATACCAAGCTGAACCGCGATGTAGCACTCAAGATTCTGCCCCAGGTCTTCGCTCAGGACGCGCAGCGCATGGCCCGTTTTGAACGTGAAGCAAAAGTCCTGGCCTCGTTGAATCACTCTCACATCGCTCAGATCCACGGCCTCGAAGAGACGGATGGGACCAAGGCACTGGTGTTGGAGCTGGTCGAAGGCGAAACACTCGCTGAACAGATTGCCCGAGGTCCGATTCCCGTGGATGAGGCTCTGAAGATTGCCCTCCAAATCGCCGAGGGACTGGAAGCGGCCCACGAAAAGGGCATTATTCACAGAGATTTGAAGCCCGCCAATATCAAGATCACTCCGGAAGGAGAGGTCAAAATCCTCGACTTCGGTCTAGCCAAGGCTCTTGAGGAGGAGACTCCCGTCTCTGACCCATCTCACTCGCCAACTTTAACCCAGGCTGCAACACAAGCTGGAGTGATTCTCGGTACGGCTGCCTATATGTCACCCGAGCAGGCGCGCGGCAAGCCGGTCGACAAACGAGCCGACATCTGGGCTTTGGGGGTAGTCCTGTTCGAGATGCTGACAGGCGAGAAGGTCTTTGGAGGCGAAGATGTCTCGGAAGTCATGGCCTCCGTGATCCAGGATGAACCGGACTGGAAGCAACTGCCCGCAATGCACCCAGGGATAGAAAGGCTCCTGAAACGCTGCCTCCAGAAGCAGCCCAAGAGCCGCCTTCGCGACATCGGTGATGCTCGGATTGAGATTGAAGAGGCTTTCGAGTGGCCGCCTGGCTCCAAGGCAGAATTCCCTGTGGCGCAGCGGATGAGCTGGAGGTTGTCCTTGGTGTGGGCAATTCTTGGCCTGGTGGTTGGCGCAGCTGGAACGATGGTTTGGATGGCGACCTATCCAGCTCTGTCCCCGCTCCCGCCTCTGACGCGTACCATCATCGGATTCCCAGACAGAGCACCCATGGACCTCAAGAGAAACCCTCTCGCGATCTCACCTGACGGTAGCCGCCTGGTCTACGTTGCCCAGATTGGTGACAGCACAGAGCTTTACCTACGGGCCATGGATCAGCTTGAACCCATACCGATTTCGGGTACGGGAGGTGCGTACAGCCCGTTCTTTTCCCCCGATGGCGAATCGGTCGGCTTCTTCGACTGGAACGAGTCGAAACTCAAGAAGGTAAACTTGGACGGCGGTGTACCTGTTACCCTGTGCGATGCTCCTTTTGGCCTGGGCGGCAGCTGGGGGCCTGAGGGAAGTATCATCTTTACGCCCGACCTCACTTCTACCCTCTGGACGATCTCAGCAACTGGAGGTGCTCCTCGGCCTCTTACCGAGCGGACCCTCGGTGAATCGACACATCGCTGGCCGGAAATCCTCCCAGACGGTAGCGCGGTGCTTTTCACCGTCTGGGGCGGTGGAAGTACGGCTCGTATCATGGCATTTTCACTGGAGTCGAACGAAACCAAGGTGCTTTTGGAAGGGGGTACTTACGCACACTATTCACCGACTGGACACCTGATTTATGTTCGCCATCACGACTTATTTGCAGCGCCATTCGATGCGAAGCGATTGGAGATTGAAGGGACCTCTGTCCCTATCCTTGAAGATGTTGGAATTGACCCGTCGCTGGGAGCAGCACAATACGCTTTGTCCGGCGACGGGTCAATGGCGTATGTGCCTTTCACGCCTGAGGCAAGCTACCGTCGCCTGGTGTGGGTGGACCGCCAGGGAGTAGTCGAAGGAGTAGTGGGAGACTGGGAGGAATGGGGAGAGTATTCGTTCCCACGGCTTTCGCCCGATGGCAAGCGCTTGGCCGTGGTTCGTTATGGGGAGAAGGGAAAGTCTGATATTTGGGTCTCTGGTTTAGTGGGGGGCACGACCGCCCGGCTGACCTTCGAGGGTAACAACACACTGCCGCTGTGGACACCCGATGGAAAACGCGTGGCGTTTGCGTCCGATCGGAACGGAACTTCGAAGCTCTTCTGGATACTTGCCGACGGGAGCGGCTCCGCTGAACCACTCCTGGAGAGTCAATACCCTCAGCTACCCAGTTCCTGGTCCCCCGACGGCAAGATGCTGGTTTTCACCCAGTACCATCCTTCCACCGGGTCAGACATATGGGTACTCCCTATGGAAGGAGATTCCCAGGCCCAGCCTTTCCTGCAGAGCCAGTTTAATGAATGGGCAGGCGTCATTTCACCGGATGGCCGATGGTTGGCCTACAACTCTGATGAGTCGGGGATGGATCACATCTTCGTGCGCCCCTTCCCTGGACCGGGCGCGAAGTGGCAGGTTTCCACACGAGAGGGCCGGGAGCCGGTCTGGGCACCGGACGGCCGGGAGCTGTTCTACCGTGATTGGAGGCGTGTGATGGCCGTGCCAATTGAAACACACCCAGAGTTTAAAGCTGAGACGCCTTCCACACTGATCGAGGGGCGCTATGAGGTGGGTGAGTTCCATATCTTTCGAAATTACGATATCAAGTCCGACGGGAAGCGGTTCGTGATGACACAGAGAGGCCAACAGTCAACGAGACAACTAAATCTTGTGCTCAACTGGTTTGAAGAACTCAAACGCCTCTTTCCCACAGAGTAGCAGATGATCAGCCAATCCATAGATTTCGCACTGGTCGAGACTCGGTGAATCTATGTGGGCTCGATATCTCCACCCGTTACGAGCATTTCTCCCTGCTCTCTCCCTGCACGTGAGATTGGAGGTGGTCATAGATATAGCTGCCCATCACTTTTGTGGACAGGAAGATACCTTCGAAGGCCCGAATGATATATGCGGTGATGCAGGCCAAATCCTTCCGAGGGGTTGTGCCCAAAGTGTGCCCGCGTAGATCCAACTCAGTGCAACTCCAGCCAAGATAGAAGGCAATTCAGGAGACAGTTCCACGAAGTGATCTATTTGCATTTAGCTGAACGAGTCATCCTGCCTCAGGCTGATCTGGCGAGGTCAGCAACGGCACCTGGGGTCTCTCAAATCGGAGGCCTTTTGCCGCTCTCTAGTTGAGACTTATTCGGGAAACAGGAATACTATGCTGACCAGCATTGACATTGTTGGGCAGCAAATGAAAATTCCGTGGTGTCTGGAGTGCATGATGAAGAAAAAGCTGGTTGGCGATATGGGAAAGTTTGCATTGGTGGCTGTCACGCTTGTCTTGGTGGGTTGCAGCCAAAGGTCAGAGCCTCCTGGCGAATCAGCGTCAGCCACGACTACTCGACCTAATATTTTGCTGGTTGTTGCCGACGATCTAGGCTATTCCGACATTGGAGCTTTCGGTGGCGAGATTGCGACCCCGACGCTGGATTCGCTGGCCAAGGAAGGCTTTCGGTTCACCAACTTTCATGTCCTGCCCACCTGTTCCCCCACTCGATCGGTGCTCTTTTCCGGGATTGACAATCACCGGGCGGGTCTCGGGACGATGGGTGAAATCAAGACACCAGAAATGGACGGTCATCCTGGTTATGCCGGATACCTGAACTTTGAGGTTGCCGCCTTGCCCGAGGTCTTGAAGGCCGGTGGATACCATACGTATATGGCGGGCAAGTGGCATCTCGGACATGAACAACAAACCAGCCCTCATGCCAGGGGATTTGAAGAGACATTCGCTCTTCTGCCTGGCGGAGGGAGTCACTGGAGCGACCAAAAACCACTTTCGCCTCCACAAACGATGATCTACAGTGGTAACGGCAAGCCGGTGGAATCGCTACCCGAAGATTTCTATTCGACCAGATACTATACCGATATGATGCTCGGGTGGCTCAAGCAAAACCACGGGGACGGCAAACCGTTCTTCGCTTACCTGGCATACACGGCACCTCACGATCCGTTGCACGCTCCCAAGGAGTACATCGACAAATACCATGGCCAGTATGACGAAGGATGGGACGTCCTGCGCGAAAAACGGCTGCAACAGTTGAAAAGCCTTGGAATCATCCACCAGGATGTCAAGCCCTTCCCGCGTTTGCCTTCGGTAACAGCCTGGGACGAGATGTCCCCCGAGGAGAGACAGGCAGCGGCCCGTGATATGGAAGTCTATGCGGCGATGATCGACTATATGGATGAGCAGATTAGTCGAGTGTTTGACTACCTGAAGGAAATCGGAGAATACGAAAACACAATGATCGTCTTCTTCTCGGACAATGGAGCCAACGGTGCGCTGCCAACAGCGTATCCCGGTCAGACAGACGAGTACCTGAGCTCATTCGACAACAGTCTGGAAAACCGCGGCCTGGTTAACTCCTATATCGAGACGGGACCGGGTTGGGCACAGGCCAGCATGTCTCCAAGCCGGATGTTCAAGGCATTCACATCCGAAGGCGGAATCAGGACACCGTTTCTGGTTAAGCCTCCGGGAAAGTTGGCCAATGCGGGCACGATGAACCACTCGTTCTTCCACGTGCGAGACATCATGCCAACCTTTCTCGATCTGGCGGGTGTCGCGCTTTCTGAAGAGTTCGAGAATCGTGAGGTTAGATCCATGCAAGGTCAGTCGGTGCTGGAGCTACTCACAGGCGAGGTGGAATCTCCATACGCAGAAGCCAGTCAGGTCGGCTACGAAATCTTCGGCTTGAAGGCTTTCTTCGATGGCGATTGGAAAATCCTGTTGATGCCGCATCCGTTCGGCAAGGGCGACTGGGAGTTGTACAACATTGAGGAAGACCCCGGGGAGATGAGCGATCTCAGCGAGCAACATCCGGAGAAGCTCCAGGAAATGGTTGTTCGGTGGGAACAATACAAAACGGATAACGGGATACTGGATATTTCTCTCGATCTGTCTGAGAAGGTTAAGTAATCCGGCCGGAGTCGAGACTCTGATTTAGAGGTCGGCCCCAAACACCAACTCATCCGTCCTTGCCACAGCTTCCGGTTTTTAACTCTTGAGGAGGCGACCCCCACTCGAGTTGCTCTCCTTTGCCTCTGATATTCAGGTAGCTATATCCATAGCTTTTTACCTGCTCTGTGGCCAGGAAGATATCTTCGAAGGCCCGGACGATATGCGCGGTAGTGCAGATCAAATCCTCCTCAGGGGTTGTACCCGTCTTGTGCCCGCGTAGATCCAACTCCAGCTCACTCAAACCAAGATAGAAGGCAATTCAGGAGGCAGTCCTACGAAGTGAGCGTCTTGTATCGTCTGGCCGATGACTTCAGGTGGAAAGCGATACCCTTTGTAGCGGGCTTTCATGCCCCAATTGACGCTCTTCACGCTGAGTGCAGCTCAACTCGACAACACCGTCAAAGCTGTATCGACCCTTTCTACTTTCCAATTTCCTTTTTATAACTAATTGACAATCCGCGTCCTCGGTTGTCGACTGTCGTTTTCATGTTGGGAAAGTTGGTGAGGTAGTCCATGTAATCACCGCTCTCACCGAACGATCCACTTAACCAGCCACCCACGTTGTGGGTAGTGTAGCAGCCACCGATCTCTAGTTTGGGAAGTACCGCGATCAGATAGTTCTTATACCAACCCTTGTCAGCGTCACTGAAAACAAAATCGAACGGACCTTCCAGCGCGGGAATGATTTCGTGTGCATTCCCGAGGCGCGCGTCAATGAGGTCGGAAAGGCCAGCTGACTTGAAGTTCTCGAGAGCCTGGCGATGTCGTCCTTCGTCGATTTCAACGGTAATCAGCTTGCCGCCGTTCTTGCTGAGTGCCGAGGCAATCCAGATTGCAGAATGCCCGGTCGAGGTTCCGATCTCCAGAGCCCGAGTGTATCCCTTCTCGAGCACGATATTGTGGAGAGTCTGACCGTCTACGGCCGGTACATTCGCAGCACCCCGCCCCCCCCAACTGTGGGTTTCGAGGAAGTGCTTGACGCTTGGTTCGAGTTCGACGTCGTCAAAATCCACAGCATCGGGGGTAGTGCGGGCAACAACTAGCAGCGCAACAACCGCGAGAATCAGAAGAAGAGAAGCGACGAAAGCGAGTATCTTCATACTAATCTCCTCCACTTTCTTGGTCTGGCACCAGGATCCATTTCATCCTTCGCCAGATAGTGATTCCAGTGCAGGCCTGCTACATTTAGTTACGGCTGAAGGCTCTCTTGTTTCACGTGTAATGCGTCCGCTCTGAAAATATCGAACTTGCGCTGATCCCAGGTCACCATGGGCCCGAAACCTTGGAAGCTGCTGAGGAGTTTTGTATAGGGAAAAGGAGAAATAGGGGACGGGTTGGATTTTAATGAGCCGAAGGGTTGTGCCTGCGTTGTGCCCGCGCCAATCCAACTCCAACTCACTCAGTCCAACTCAGGCCAAGATGAGCGCCAGTGTTAGCCAACTCCTTTCTCCCTACCTTCAGGAGTCACAACTGGGTAGAAACGCGATTCACTGGAACGATTCGGTTCAGCCCGCATCCCTAGAGAAGGTACTGATTATTGGAGGAGAAATAGCCATGAAT
>JAUVSF010000189.1 GCA_030597245.1 Acidobacteriota bacterium | reverse complement strand
GAGGCTGGAGGCTTCGATAACATCACGGTAGTGACAGTCGAATTGCGGGCATGAGTCTGGAGGAGGGAAGATTTACCACTAAGTCACGAAATCACTAAGGGCACAGGGCTCGGTTAAGCTCCGGGCCGTGAAAGGACCCGGCTCCGTATGACCTCTCTCCAACTATTCATACGGAGCCCCGGGATCTCAGAGACCGGGGAGTTCATGGGCCGGGCCTTATGGGATCAACGAGGCACCGAGGGTCACCAAGAAGGTCTTGGTGTTCTTAGTAATTGACATCCACAGGCCTGGACGGGAGGAATCCCAGGATCTCAGAGACTCGGGAACGCTGTCGCCTTGAGCGGAGTTGGCAGATCTTGGCAGCCAGATGGAGTACATTCTTTCCTGGTTGATGGAAGACACTAAGGTCCTGGAACAACTTCAGGGTGTGATCCCAAGGCTCGGTATTGAGCTGAAGGAAGTCGATGGAGATTTCACGGGCGGGCTCTGCTGTGTCAAGGGTCGAAAAGTTCTCCTGATAAACTCTTCACTCACGACTCGCAAAATGATCGAAATCATGTGTCGGGAGCTGGTTCGCCAGGATCTGTCCCACATCTTCATTCTTCCCGCTGTCAGGAAAAAGATCGAAGCCTACCGTATGCCCTCAAAAGAAGTCGCCAGTCGTGAGAGCACTTCGATGGGAGAACCCGCTCAAATTTTAAGCTCGTAGAGCGAAGGAGGATGCCGGATGCCGGATGCCACCAGTAAAAATGATGTCTCTTTCAGGGTGACATTTTCTTGGTGTACTTGGTGGTAAATCTTCTTCTTCGAGCTTCGAGCTTGGTTTGTTTCGGTTTGGGCAACAGACCCGAAAGTAAAGGAGTACCCCCTGGACAATTGGGAACTAACGACCCTCTTATCAAGTCCCGTAGTATAGTAAGTGAGATACTTGGAACAGATTGCTTTCCGGGGCGGTAAGTGACCACAAAGGTTCACTACAGCGATCCTGGGAGCTAATTCACCCGAAACACTCAGGGAGTAAACGATGAGAAGGCTCTTTCTTCTTGTTACCGTCATCTTTTCTCTGTTGTCGATAACTTCTCTGGCCCAGCGAATCCAAGCCCGGGAAGAAACGCTGGTAAATGGCATGCGCCTGCTGCTACTCGAAAGGCACTCCTCTCCAACCATCGCTTGCGGATGGATTGCTCGAGTTGGATCTGTGAACGAAAGACCGGGAATAACCGGGATTTCCCATCTTTTCGAGCACATGATGTTCAAGGGAACAAAGACGATTGGCGTCAAGAACTACGAGAAAGCATTGGAGGTGCAGAAGGAGCAGGACTCGATTCGGGCTCAGATGGAGGAGGAATACAGTGCCCTCCGAGAGAAGCTTCGGAAAGGGGAGATCACCGGAAATATCTACGATCCTGAGAACATGACTCCCAGATTGAAGGAACTGCGCGGTCAGTTGGAGGAGCTTTTCAAGAAGGAGAAAGAGTACCTCATCCAGAACGAGATTGACGAACTCTACACACGAGAAGGCGCGCTGGCAATGAACGCCGGCACCTCCTACGATTGGACCCTTTATTTCATCGGCAGTCTGCCGGCCAACAAGCTTGAACTCTGGTTTTGGCTGGAATCGGATCGCCTCCTGAATCCTGTATTCCGGGAATTCTACTCCGAGCGAGACGTCGTCCGCGAGGAGAGGCGTCAGCGCGTGGAATCGACCCCGACCGGCAAGCTGAACGAGCTGTTTGACGCTACGTTCTGGCAGTCGGTTCCCTATTCATGGCCGGTGATCGGTTGGCCCTCGGACGTTGAGTCGATCACTCGTGCTCAAGCCGAAGAATACTTCGGCATATATTACGCTCCCAACAACATTACCGCTGTCCTTGTGGGCGATTTCGATTCAGACGAGGCACTCGCGCTGGCCAACCAGTATTTCGGGCGGATCCCGAAGGGTAGGACTCCCGTCCCAGAAATGATCACGACCGAGATGAAACAGGTGGCCGAAAAGCGACTTTCCGGTGAGGCGGAAACCAATCCAACGATAAGAATCCGCTTTCATGTGCCGGCCTTTAATCATCGCGACACGTTTCCCCTGCAGATACTGGCAGATGCGTTGGACGGTCGGACGGGCCGTCTTTACAAGGCCCTGGTTGAGGAGAAGGACCTGGTAGTAGGCGAACCATACGCACAACTGATGGATCTCAAATATGCAGGTTATTTCGAGGTCGGTGCTGAAATCAAAGAAGGTCACGAACCCGCAGAGATCGAGGCTGCTTTGGTTGAGGAAATCGAGAGGCTTCGAGAGGAACCGCTTGAGGACCTGGAACTTCAGAAGGTCAAGAATCAGGAAATGGCTGATTCATTTCGCCGCCTGCTCAGCAATTTCTTCCTTCTCCAGCAGTTACTGATCTATGACGCCAATGAACACTGGGATTACATCAATACGATGCCGACCATGCTCCAGGCGGTGACCGTCGCAGATGTTCAGGAGGTCGCTGAGAAGTACCTCGTGAAAGAGAATCGAAACGTTGGCATCTATTTGCGAAAAACTGGTACCGAGCCTGAGGATCCTGAATTGGCGAACCTGCCTCCTCAGGCAAAGGCAATGGCTAAGCAGCAGTTGGCCGAGATCGAGAAGGTCACAGACCCCGCGATGCTCGAGCAGAGATTGCAGCAGATGTTGCAGATGCAGGGACAGGTGCCGCCTGAAATGAAACCGGCCATTGATTATCTGATTCAGAAAGCACAGGAGCGAATCGAGAAGCTCTCTAACGATTCGGCTTCATCTCAACCTGATGGCAGCGGTGCGCAGTAGGAGGAATCAAGTATGAAGGGGAAGCTTTCCTTACTCTTGACCTGTGTTTTTGCCGGTCAGTTGCTTCTGGCCGGTGAGATTCCCATAAAAACTCATCCCGACCAACTGGAGTTCCCGGACCTGCAGTTTGAACCCCCGAATGCAGACGACTTTCGGGTAACGCTTGACAACGGAATCCCCGTCTATATCGCGGAAGACCGGATGTTTCCGCTGGTCAATGTTCGCTTGTATTTCCGGGGTGGTTCTTACCTCTTGCCTGATGGCAAGGAAGGCCTTGCCGGCCTGACGGGCGAGGTGTGGCGTACCGGGGGAGCGGGTGATCTCGATGCACGTTCCCTCGACGAAGAAATCGACTTTCTGGCTGCACGGCTGTCGACAGGAATCGGAGACATCACCGGAAGCGTTGCGCTGAACCTCCTTTCGAAGGACCTCGATCGGGGCCTCGAACTCATGCTGGACGTGCTGCTCAGGCCCAGGTTTCAAGAAGACCGCCTGGTAAAGGCTAAAGAGGATCTGCTGGCTGGAATGAAGAGAAGGAACGACAGAGCCGGCCAGATTGAAGCACGCGAGTGGAGCCGTTTGATCTATGGCGAGGATTTCTGGGCAAACCGCCTTCCGATCGAGACAACTGTCAGAAGTATCGGGCGCGAAGACCTCATCGATTTCCATCGCTCCCTCTTGAATCCGGCAAACATGGTCCTCGTTGCGGCGGGCGACTTCGACAAAGAGGCGATGCTGGCAAAACTGAATACAACGTTCGGACAGCTCACAGGAGCCCAGCAGGCTTTTCCGCCAGTGCCTCAACCAACCTGGAAACCGAAGCCAGGCGTCTACTTGGTGAACAAACCCGATGTGAACCAGGGACGGGTCTCTATTGGACATCTAGGGGTGAAACTACCAATGGAGGACGAATTCGGCCTCAGAGTGGCTAACGACATCCTGGGAGGAGGGGGATTCACCTCCTGGTTGATGGCGAAGGTGAGGTCAGATGAGGGCCTGGCGTATAGTGCAGGCTCCTCCTCAGGAATTGCCCGTTCCTACCCGGGTGTATTCCGCGCCTACTTCCAGTCGAAATCTTCGACCTGCTCGCGGGCTGCCCAACTTACCACCGAGCTCATTCGGAAACTCATCTCCGAAGGAGTAGAAGAAGACGAGTTAACCACCAGTAAGAATTCCTTCATTCAGACCTTTCCAAACTGGTTCCGAACTCCGATTCAGACTGTGAGCCTGTACGGACAGGATGAACTGATTGCCCGTCCTCATGAGTACTGGACAACTTACCGGAAGAAAGTCTCGGAAGTTACCCGCGATACAGTGAAATCAGCTGCTCTAGAACATATTCATCCGGACCAGTTGGTGGTACTCGTTGTCGGAAACATCGATGAGATCCTGAAAGGCCATCCAGATCACCCCGACGCCAGTTTCGAACAGTTCGGAAAGCTGGTCCGCCTCCCCTTGAGAGATCCAATGACATTGCAGCCCTTGGAGGAGTAGGGGGCGGTAATCGGTTATCGGCGGAAGAGGCAGTAAGTAGTGAATGGGGAGCGAGGAGTGAGGCTAACAGCGTTCGACATTCGTCGTTCGCACTTCGTCCTTTGCTAAGCCACAAGCCTCAAACCGATGTCCCCGGTTCCACCGATCACCCCGATTACCCTCCTTCGCTAAAGCTATGGAGGGCAGGCCGATCCCGGATTGGCTGTCTACCGAAAAAGTAATACTATCAAAGGGCGATTGTCGAGTTGGGTCAGGTGTAAGTATTTCTCCGGTTCGTCAGTTCAATTCGACTATGTGAACACGGCCGGGTTCGAGTCAACAGGAGGAGCTATGCAAGTTATTGGCAAGACAGCACTTGTAACAGGTGGAGCTTCGGGTCTTGGGGCGGCAACCTCCGCTCGTCTTTCAGAGCTAGGGGCCTCGGTGCTCATTTGCGATCTGCAGGAGGACCGCGGCCGGGAGACGGCCGAACGCCTTGGAGACAACGCATCGTTTCTACTCACCGACGTCGCTGATGAAGACTCCGTTAAAGCAGCGATCGAGCACGCCGTATCCGACTCAGGAAAACTTTCCATCGTCGTCAACTGTGCCGGGATCCTGATCGGTGAGAAAATTGTCGGCAAACAGGGTCCCCATGACCTGGATCGTTTCAGAAAGGTCGTTGAGGTTAATCTCGTTGGGACTTTCAACGTGATACGACTCGCAGCTGCCGTGATGCAGGGGAACCCACCTGAAGAAACCGGAGAGCGGGGAGTCATCGTGAACACAGCTTCTGTCGCTGCCTTCGAGGGTCAGATTGGACAGTCTGCTTATGCGGCTTCGAAAGCTGCAATCGCGGGGCTAACGCTACCAGCGGCACGCGAACTGGCCCGATTTGGTATCAGGGTGTGCTGCATTGCCCCTGGGATCTTCGACACGGCGATGATTGCAGGATTACCCGAACCAGTAAAGGAATCTCTAGGCGCTCAGGTCCCATTTCCGTCTCGATTGGGTCATCCGGACGAATATGCAGCCCTGGTTCAACACATCGTCGAGAATCCTATGCTCAATGGCGAGGTAATCCGACTTGACGGCGCAATCCGAATGACGCCAAGGTAAGGCCGGATTTCACACGAGGCTGCGCAGCGAAGCACGTTTTGCAGAAGTTCGAAGCTCGAAATGCCGAGAATCGGAACCCGCAAATCGAAATTGCTTCACGCTAAGGCGCCAAGGTGTTTCACGCAAAGAACGCAGAGAGCGCAAAGGGAAGTTTGGCTGTTTCAGCGCGGGTTTGTCTTTTGTTCTTTTAAACCCTAAGCGAGCTTTGCGGACTTTGCGTGAACTTAATCGACCTTCGGATTTCGAGCCTATCCTCTGGCCCGATCTTCATCATCCTTGAAACGGTGGCCCGTTTCCTTGATGAAGACATCTTCGAGTGTTGGCCTGCTAACGGTCAGCGACTCGATATCCTCAGCAAAGCGTTCCATGATCTCCCCTACGAATCGGTGGCCATCACCGCGCTCGATTCGAAGCACACCATCTACAACGGAAGGTTCAAAGTCGAATCGCCCTCGGATTTTCGCGGCCAATCCCTCAGGGTCAGCACACTGGACGACAATAACCTCGCCACCGATTCTATCCTTGAGGGATTCAGGGCTCCCAGAAGCGACAACAACCCCTTCACTCAGAATAATCAGGTGATCACAGCGCTCCGCTTCTTCAAGCGAGTGTGTGGTCAATAAGATGGTGAGGCCATCCCGTTCCTTCAAGTCGAACAAGTAGCTCCAAAACTCAGCCCGAACATTGGGGTCCAACCCATTGGTTGGTTCATCCAGGAGAACGATCTTCGGGAGGTGGAGCAAGGCCTTGGCCAGTTCGATGCGTCTACGCAGTCCACCGGAAAGTGATTTAGCCAGCTCGTTCCTTCGATCTGACAGGCCAAAGCGGTCAAACAGGTAGTCAATCCTGGTTCGGAGCTCTTGGCCTCTCAGTCCGTACAGGTGGCCCTGGTGGACTAGATTCTCATAGGTCGTCAACTCCGCATCCAGGCTGCTTCCCTGGAAGACTACACCGATCGAACGTCGAACCTCGAGGGGATCATCCAAAAGGTCATGGCCCGCAATCCGAACCGTACCCGACTCAGGGCGCATCAGCGTACTGAGGATCTTGAAGATCGTGGTCTTTCCTCCGCCATTAGGTCCCAGCAGGGCTGTCGTCTGACCTTCCGCCACACAGAAGCTGACTCCGTGGAGAGCCTTGCGCGTGGCATACGAGAATTCAACGGAATTTAGCTCAACGGCAGGCATTACAACTTGTCAGCAGCCATCAAAACAAGGAGCAGTGGCAGGTACAAAACCGAAGTTCGTAAGAGTCCGCGTGCAGCAGGTCTGGAAAGAGACGCCAGCACTCTGAATCCAGAAGCCACAAACATCGCTCCAAGGGCCACAGCCCCCAGTAAATAGATTTCCCCAGCTACCCCGAACCTGGCCGGGAGAAGACTCACGATCAAAGAGAAAAAGGCGAAAAGCAATATCAGTCGGCCCGTCCATTTGCCAGATGCCTCGCCTCCCGGAAGCATCTTGAAGCCTCCCCTCTCGTAGTCTTCTCGGTACATCCAGGCGATGGCCAGAAAATGAGGGAACTGCCAGCAGAAAAGTATCCCGAAGAGCAAGAGCGCTTCAATGGTTAACTCCCCGCGAGCCGCTACCCAACCCATCACCGGAGGAACCGCCCCTGGAACTGCCCCGACGAGGGTACAGACCGGAGTACGAGTCTTCAGAGGAGTGTAAAGAATGAGGTATACGGCGGCGGTAAACCAGCCAAGGAATGCGGTCAAATAACTCGAGAAGAAGAGGAGGTAGAGCGCTCCCACTGAAACCAACACCATTCCGAAAACCAGGGCTTCAGAGGCAGAAATTCGTCCTGAAGCGACGGGCCTGTCTGCGGTCCGGAGCATTCGGCTGTCAGCCTTCCGCTCCATGAACTGATTGAGAACAGCAGCCCCGCTCGCCAGAAGCCCCGTTCCCAACAGCGTATTCACGAGCAGCAAGTAATCGACCGACTCTGATCCCAGGTAGAACCCCACGGCCGCAGTCAACACCACCATCAGGTTCACCCGCGGCTTTGTCAGTTCGACGTAATCAGAGAGCCAATTCTTTCTCGCTGTCCAGAGGCCGAATTCCCTGGGTGCATGGACCGAACTTATAGCTATTCCCATCAGATAACGTCTCTTGGACTCCAGCGGTAATGGTCAAGGTTGAAAGACCGGATAATCCTACCACACAGTGGCTTCCACGTCTGGCTTCCAGGTTGTCGAGACCTGCAGTCAAAGAAATGATCTGCGATCTCTACGTCCTGCACGACCGATAAGTTAAGGTGAGGCATCAGTCAACCGTCGGGACTACTGCAGCCTGCTGAATTCGTTTGTCTCGCGTGACGAGCGCAGCGCCCAAGACGCGTGCCGATGCCACCAGAATCCGATCCGCAGGATCGCGATGGAACCCAGCCGGCAATGCAGCGACCTCGGCAGCAACCGCGGGTGTAATTCCAAAGCGTCTGACCAGCGGTGGAGCTGTGGCAGCCTCCAGCCAACTTCTGAGCGGCCTCCTAAGACGGATGCGGCCCAACTCCCAGAGAGTCGCAATCTCCCACAAGCTGATGTCCGAAACCCACAGCGGTGAATCGGGACAGGCGTTCTGTAGAATCTTGCGTTGTGAGTCGCTCAGCCGCTCACCGCTCTCGAACCACCAAATAAGGATGTGTGTGTCAAGAAGTACCTTCATCGCCCCGCTCCGCCTCCCATTCCTCAGATGAAAGGACGGGCTCGATGATGTCGCCCACAGTCTCCACCGTCCCCATTAACTCAGCCTGCGGGTAAAGCGCTTCCGTTCCCAACGCGGGGAAAACCTGCGCGACGGGTTTCCCATGTTTCGTGATGACGAGGCTTTCCCCCGTATGGTTAACCTCGTCGAGAATAGCCAGACACTTTGCCTTGAACTCAGAAGCACTGATCGTCCACATATATGACCAGTCTATATGACCAGTCAT
>JAUVSF010000119.1 GCA_030597245.1 Acidobacteriota bacterium | reverse complement strand
GCTATGTTTCAGCGGGAACACTTCTTCACGTCCATAGTCGCAGCGACTTTCGACGACAACAGCAGTACAGGAGTTGCTCTGGTCAACACAAGTTCTGAGAGCATTACAGTCAACCTGCGACTGGAGGACGTTGATGGAAAGACAGTTGCAACCGACTCACTGACTCTCAAGGCGGGAAACCAGAAGGCCGTGTTCATTCACGAGCAGTTTCCGGACGAGGTCCCGGTCGGTTACCAGGGGATCTTGGAAGTCACGTCAGAGGGAGACGGAGTCGTTATTCAGGGGCTCCTCATGTCGGAAGGTGTCCTCACGTCGATCCCCGTGCAACATTTCGGCTCGTGGGATAACGACGACATGGGAGGAGGGATGGGCGGTCATAATTAGTTCCCTCAAAGCCCGCGGTAGTCGTCCCCGGTTCTGCAGATCTCTGCTCTCGGTGAAATACGTGTCAGGATTTGGCTGTTTCGGTCCGGAACCAAGGTTGCGTGCGAAGACATACTTTAACCAGCATCAACATGACAGGGACTTCGATGAGAACTCCGACGACCGTCGCCAGTGCAGCACCGGAGGAGATGCCAAACAGCATCGTCGCCGTCGCAATGGCCACTTCAAAATGATTCGATGCCGCAATCATGGAGGCCGGGGCTGCGTCCTTGTAGGAGAGTTTCAGGATCCTGGCCAGTCCGTACGCCAACCAGAAAACCAGATTCGTCTGAATGAAGAGCGGAATCGCGATCCACAGAATCGTAAGGGGGTTGGCCAGGATCACCTCCCCCTTGAAACTGAACAGCAATACCAGTGTAGCCAGCAAGGCCATGATCGTAACCGGGGTGAGGACGTGCAGGAACTTCTGTTGGAACCACTCCAGGCCCTTTCTCTTGATGATCCATTTACGCGACAGATAGCCGGCCACCAGAGGTAAGGCAACATAAATGGCAATCGAAAGCAAAAGGGCTTGCCACGGAACCGGCAAACGACCTACCCCCAGTAGAAAACCTCCCAGTACACCGTAAAGGACCAGCATAGTCAACGAATTGATGGCTACCATCACAAGGGTTAGACCGTCGTTCCCCCGGGCAAGGTAGCCCCAAACCAGGACCATTGCGGTACAGGGAGCGATGCCAAGGAGAATGCATCCGGCCAGATAGCTGCGCCAGAGTGGGATCTGAAGCATCTTGACACCCTCATGTAACACAACGGTACCGGCTCCGTGCGTTGCACCCACTGCCAAGTCCAGACCAAAGGGAATCCTGACCAGGTCAGTTGCTTCCGGGCCAATAAAACCGTAGAAGAGGGTGCCCAGAAAGAAGACTGATATAGCGTACATTGTGAATGGTTTCACGCCCCAGTTCACAAACAGAGTCAGACCAACCGCCCTTCCGCTCTTACCCGCTTTGATGACTTCCGCAAAATCGATCTTTACCATGATCGGATACATCATCAGAAACAGACAGATGGCGATCGGAATCGAGACGACAGGAGCCCCACCAATGAAGAGTGCCATACCATCCAATGTGTTTGCGGCAGCCGGAGCTAACTTCCCCACCAGGATGCCTCCGCCGATGCAGAGTACGACCCACAAAGTCAGATAGCGCTCAAAAAAACCCATCTCTTTACCGGCTTGCAGCCCAGTCGCAGTCTTTTGTTTATCAGCCATTCGCCTCCTCCTTCCCATAGCCACAAGACGCTGAAGGCGCAGCCTCGTTCACGCTACCGAACTCCGTGATTCATTTCCAGATGGCCATATCGCCATAGTTAAGGCGGAAAAAAGGCATCTCCCTCAAATTTCAACCAACTCCTGCTGCGCCTGGACTTTCTGGCGAAGCACCGACTCAATACAACCGAAGAACTGTTCCAGACACTGGCAGCGAAGCGAGTAAACGTTCATCGCACCGTGCTTTTCCATCTGCAAGAATCCAGTCTCCTTCAGGATGGCTAAATGCTTGGAGACCGTTGACTGATCGGCGCCCACCAACTCGGTCATCTCGCCCACGCAGAGATCCTTGTCAGCCAGCGCGTCAAGCAGGAGCAGTCTCGTGGGGTGCGCCAGGGCTCTGGCAATCTGCGCCCGTGCTTCGTATTGTGCTTTCGTTTTCGTCATCGTCCCATGGCCATACTACCATGAGGAAATTCAGCCAGCAAGTTCCCCGTTAATGAGGCATTCGCGCTGTAGAGGTTTCTGAATCCATCGAAGTACCCGGTACCAGTGACAAGTGACACGTGACAAATGCCGGACCTGTCCTCCGTAGCTCGAAGAGCGCAGGCGGATGCCGGGGTGTGGTCAAGACATAGGTTCATAGGTACCCATGTATTGAACCTGCACCATAGCTCAAAGAGCGAATGTGGACCTGTCGCGCCGTAGCTCGGAGAGCGCAGGCGGATGCCGGGGTGTGGTCACGACGCAGGTAACACTTTAGGTTCAGGACATCGGTAACACTTTCTTGATTATCGATCATTGTGAGTCTTGGGGAAAGGGGCGACGGCGGAGCCGGAGGGTATCCAGAGCCGCGCCTCGCGGGGCGAGATGCGCAGAGCCCAGGGGGAGTGCCCGACGAAGGAGGGCCAGCCCTGGGTTGCCAACGAAGCCCCCATTCTAGTCCCGCCTCGCGGGACGGCATGATTCCCGCAGATCAGCCTTGTTCCAGCATCATGGACAGAGTGGAGAATCCGGAGCATCTCCTATCCGCTCGTTCTTTTCCGTCAGGCTCCCCAGGTCACCATCGGCGTTTCTGTCAAGTTCGGGGTGAATTCGACTTGGCACCTTCCCCTCACAACCGTTCTTTAACAACTTACAACCATTTCCTGGGTTAAACTCCTTCGCTCACCTCTGGCAAGCCGCTCTGCGACTGTGTTTCCCCACAGCGCGATTGCCTCATCTCTGGAGCCTGTTGAAAACGAAACGCAAGGCTGGATTGACAGCACTTGGAGTCGGAGCCGCTATGTTTGTCTCAGTGATTATGTTTCTTGTCACATAAGGTGAGTGGCTGATGTTGACTCGAGAGTTCTTCCAACAGATGGGCAATTGGAACCGGAGAATCCATACCTAACTCGGGCTGCATTTGCTGTCCTTTATCTGGCTACTCTCGGTGTCCGGCTTGCTTCTGAACCACCCCACATGGAGCATCGCGCAGTTCTGGCCAGTCCGGGTGCAGTCATCTTTTGAGCAAGCCGTCCATCTGAAGGAAGAGATGGATGACTGGGGAAAAGCGAACGAAGTAATGCTCCAGTTGAATATCTCGGGTGAAATCGAGCAGATTGTCTCAACGGGGGGCTTTCGATTTCAGGTCGTCAAACCGGGCCAGATTTTCAACATTAGAATTGCTCCTGAGACAAATGTGGCTCAGGTTGAGGTGATCCAGGTTAACGCGTGGGGTGTCCTGCACATGTTGCACAGTTTCACGGGAGTCCGGATGGACAATCCGGAGAAGCAGCGCGACTGGATATGGACCCGAGTCTGGAGTATCTGTTTGGACGCCGTGGCAGTTGGACTGGTCCTATTGGTAATAAGCGGACTCTACATGTGGTACCGAGAAAGAAGAAAGAAACCACTCGAGCTCGCCTTTCTAATGGCAGGAACCGTTGTTTGCGGTTCTTTTGTATTCTTGGGAATCTTCTGAGCGCACCAATATGGGGCAAAAAGATACTCGCCATCGTTGGATTTGTACTTTGCATGGGAGCGTCTGATGTCTGACGCCGAAGTATCCGGGAGCCCCAATCTACCCACCGCTTCGACCCACTAGCCGCTGTTGCAAATCAAACACTCAAGTGTTCGATTTGCCGGAGTGGACTTGTCCGAGAAATAGCTTGTATCCAAGCAACAGTTTCATTATAAGTAACTTAGCACTCCTGTCGAGTCTCTGGCACCCAAATTGCTCACTGAGGACCTGAACATGAGAAATAATCCAAACTCGCTCAAAGCACTGACGATGAATCTCCTGCTTGCGGTCGTTGTGACCGGAACTGTCTATCCTCAGGGGCAGACGACCGACGGTGAAGTCACGTTCTTTGCCAACCATCCGCTCCTGGAGGAGTACGTCGGTAAAGCGCTCGAGTACCATCCTGGATTACAGGAGGCCATTGCGCGCTACCGAGCCAGTTTGCAGAAGACTTCCCAAGTGACGTCTCTTCCAGATCCGACATTCAAGTTCACCCAGTTCATCCGCAGCGTAGAAACCCGCGTAGGACCTCAGTTGAATATCTTTGCCCTGAGTCAGAAATTCCCCTGGTTTGGAAAGCTGGATCGGAAAGGGCAGGTAGCCTTAAGGGAGGCCGCTGCACTTTACCATATGTACCGGGCTGAAGAGCGCCAGGTGATTGCGGAAGTGAAGCGTGCCTTCTACGAGCTCGCCTATATTGACCGGGCTCTTGAGATCACCAGAGAGGAAGAATCGCTCTTGGATTTCTACGAGCAGCTTTCACAAGCGCGCTATTCTCAGGGCCAGGGATTGCAGCAAGCGGTTATCAAAGTCCAGGCGGAAATCAGCCAGGTGATCGATCGCTCGAAATTACTTGATCAGCAGCGAGAGTCCCTAGTCGCCCGTCTCAACACCCTGATGGACCGCCCCCCTGAGCAGATGATCCCAGGAGTTCGCTCCATTTCCCTGCCCGAGGTCCCATTGAGCCTGGAGCGACTGTACGACCTGGGGGAGCAAAACCGTCAGGAGCTGAAGGCGGTGATGGCTCGGATTGAGAAAGAGGAACGTGCGGTTGAATTGGCCAAGAAAGATTACTGGCCAGACGTAACCTTGAGCGCCGGTTGGCTCAATGTGGGAGGGCGGGGTGATCCGGCAGGGATCTTATTACCCCCACCGGATAACGGAAAGAACGCCTTCAACTTTTCTGTCGGAATCAACCTTCCAATCTGGCGAGACAAATACCATGCGGGAGTCGTCGAAGCCACCGAGAATTCGATCGCGGAGCGAAAGAACTATTTGAAGATCCGCAACGAAATGGAGTTTTCGATTCGAGACCAGGTCGTTCGAATGCAGACGCTCCGAGATCAGCTGGACCTTTATGAGAAGGTCCTGATTCCGCAGGCGGAAGAAGCTCTACGCTCCAGCGAATCGGCTTATGAGACAGCACAGCTCGGCATCCTGGATCTATTGGATAGCGAGCGCTTCTTGCTGCGGTCCCGGCTCGTGATGGCGCGTTACAACGCGGACTACTTGAGAGCGCTGACTGATCTAGAGCGGGCAGTGGGAACGAAATTTCCGAATTGATGAGGTAGTGAATGAAGAGGGTCTTAATCTTCAGTCTTTTGTCTTTTGTTGTGGGTGCAGCGATCGCCGGAATCGTATTGATCAACCCCCTCGAGTGGGGATGGGTCAGCCCGATTCAAGATCAGATTTACACAGCTGTCCATGGTTCACATTCTGCAGAAGAGCACGGAGAAGGGCAGCTTTGGACCTGCGGCATGCATCCTCAGGTGATTCAAGACGACCCCGGAACCTGCCCAATCTGCGGAATGAATCTGACACCAATGGTTGACCCTACCAGCTCTCAATCGACCAAAGAGAAGCCGGCGGGCGAACGCAGGATCAAGCACTGGGTTGCTCCGATGGATCCCACCTTCATCTCCGATAAGCCCGGCAAATCTCCGATGGGTATGGACCTGGTTCCTGTCTATGAAGATAGAGAAGAAGAATCGGGCGAAGGAATTGTTCACATTGATCCCGCCTTTGTCCAAAACATGGGTGTGCAGTCGGTTGAAGTCATCCGCCGCAACATTCCCTTTTCGATTCGAACCATCGGCACGGTATCTTACGACGACAAACGGCTGGCGTGGATCAACACAAAATACGCCGGCTGGATAGAGAATGTTCGAGTCAATTATGTGGGAGAGTCGGTTTCTA
Organism: Acidobacteriota bacterium; assembly: GCA_030597245.1. GTDB lineage: Bacteria > Acidobacteriota > UBA6911 > RPQK01 > JAPXNP01 > JAUWTT01. The sequence goes on along the minus strand of JAUVSF010000119.1, from coordinate 5,168 downwards.
AGGGGCAGGAACTGTTTGAAATCTATAGCCCGGAGTTGGTGACGACCCAGAAAGAATATCTCAGCGCCCTCGATTACGCCGAAAAACTGAGTAGAAGCGATATGCCCGAGATCAAAGGGCGAGCACTATCGCTGTTAAATGCCAGTCGAGAAAGGCTTCGCTATTGGGATATCAGCGATGAGCAGATCCGTCGGTTGGAGAAGTCGCGGGTACCGACACGGACCCTCAAGCTGTTCTCTCCTGTCAGCGGGATGGTGCTGGAGAAGATGGATCAGGCCCTGGAAGGGATGCATGTCAAAGCAGGCATGAATCTCTACAAGATCGTTGATCTCTCCACGGTCTGGGTGGATGCAGAGATTTTCGAAGACCAGGTTTCCTGGCTAAAGGTGGGTCAGTTTGCAAGCCTGGAGTTTTCCTATCAGCCGGGCAGGCGGTATCGCGGCCAGATTCGCTACATCTATCCCTTTTTCAACCAGAAGACACGGACCATGAAGGTCTCGATTGAACTTCCCAATCCAGATCTGAAGCTGAGAGCTGACATGTATGCCAATGTCACCATCGACGTCCCCTCCGCCCACAATGTCTTGACGGTTCCCGAGGAATCGGTGATTCACAGTGGCAGGAGGAATGTTGTGGTTTTGGATCGGGGAGACGGCACCTTTCAAGTCAGTCCAGTCACACTGGGTGTAAATGGAGATGGAGTCTGGGAAATCAAAGAAGGTATCGCAGAGGGCGATCGAGTTGTCGTCTCCTCCCAGTTTCTGATTGATTCCGAAAGTAATCTGAGGGAAGCCGTACGCAAGATGATCTCTCGGCGGAAAGCTGGAGCATCCCAGCCGGAAACGGCACAGGCTCCAAGCGAACACCAGCACTAGATATTGGCACCAACGTGGGGGTTCCACCTTAGTTGATCCCTGATTGAGAAGCACATGTTAGAAGCAATCATAAACTGGTCAATTCAGAACCGTTTCTTCGTCATCCTGGCGACAATCGGCATCATTTTCTGGGGTGTTTACGCCGTCGAGAACACACCGCTGGACGCCATCCCGGACCTCTCGGATGTCCAGGTCATCATCTACACCGATTTCCCGGGCCAGGCTCCTCAGGTAGTCGAAGACCAGGTGACTTACCCCATTACGACGCAGATGCTGTCAGTCCCCTACGCAAAGGTGGTTCGAGGCTACTCCTTCTTTGGATTCTCTTTCGTCTATGTGCTCTTCGAGGACGGGACGGACATGTACTGGGCCCGCAGTCGCGTTCTCGAGTACTTGAACTACGTCTCTGGACGTCTGCCCGAAGGGGTTACTCCAGCACTCGGCCCTGATGCTACCGGCGTTGGCTGGGCATTCATGTATGCGCTGAAATCCACTGAGCGTAATCTGGCGGATTTGCGCAGTATCCAGGACTGGTTTCTCAAGTATGAGCTGACCTCGGTCGAGGGTGTCTCCGAAGTGGCCAGTATCGGCGGCTTCGTCAAGCAGTATCAGATCACCGTCGATCCCAACAAACTGCGAGCCTACAACATTTCCATCTCGAAGATTCGCGCTGCCGTCCAGCGCAGCAATAACGACGTCGGAGGGCGGGTCCTGGAGATTGCCGAAACGGAATTCATGATTCGTGGCCGCGGCTACATTCAGAATCCCGAGGACGTCAAACAGGTAGTCGTAGGGGTAGATGAGCGCGGCATACCGATTCTCCTGAAAGATGTGGCCACCGTTCAGATGGGACCCGAGATGCGACGTGGTTTGGCCGAGCTTAACGGGCAAGGAGAGGTTGTCGGCGGAATTGTCGTGATTCGTTTCGGTGCCAATGCCTACGAGGTCATTCAAAACGTCAAGGAGAAGTTGGAGGAACTGAAGCAGGGATTGCCCGAAGATGTCGAGATCATGACCGTATATGATCGTTCGGCACTGATTGAGCGATCGGTCAAGAATCTGGTGGAGAAGTTACTCGAGGAAGGTCTTGCGGTTGCCCTGGTTTGCATTCTGTTTCTGCTTCACTTTCGTTCTTCTCTGGTCGCCGTCCTGACTCTTCCGGTCGCGGTTTTGATCGCCTTCATCATAATGTACTACCAGGGGATCAACGCCAATATCATGTCCCTGGGAGGGATTGCGATCGCCATTGGTGCGATGGTCGATGCGGCGATCATCATGATCGAGAATGCCCACAAACATCTCGAGCACGATAAGGGCAAGAAGGATCACTGGCAGATCATTGCCGATGCCGCCAAGGAAGTTGGACCAACGTTGTTTTACGCCCTGTTGGTCATCACGGTCTCGTTTGCTCCGGTTTTTACATTGAGTGAGCAAGAAGGACGGTTGTTCAAGCCGCTGGCTTTCACCAAGACCTATTCCATGGCGGGGGCGGCAATCCTGGCGGTAACCATCGTGCCGGTGCTGATGGGCTACTGGATCCGGGGGAGAATCCGCCCCGAAAAGCAAAACCCCATCAGCCGTTTCCTCGTCTGGCTCTATGATCCCGTGCTGCACCTGGTGCTGCGCTGGAAGTGGGTTGTACTGCTGATCGCAGTTCTAGTTGTGGCCTCTGCTCTTTTTCCATATTCGCAACTTGGATCTGAGTTCATGCCGCCTTTGTGGGAAGGCGATCTCCTCTATATGCCGACCACATTGCCCGGGATTTCCATTACCAAGGCGAGGGAACTCCTGCAGCAGACCGACAAGATCATTGCGTCATTTCCGGAAGTTCACCATGTGTTTGGCAAAATAGGACGAGCGGACACAGCAACCGACCCGGCGCCGCTGAGCATGATCGAAACTACGATCATGCTGAAGCCGGAAGCGGAGTGGCGGCCCGGAGTCACTCCTCAATCGTTGATCAGCGAGTTGAACCAGGCCATCCAGTTTCCGGGAGTCACCAACGCCTGGACGATGCCGATCAAAACCCGCATCGACATGCTTTCGACCGGTATCAAAACCCCGGTAGGCATCAAGCTCTCCGGCCCGGACCTGACTGTCCTGCAAGAGGTTGGTCAGAGGGTAGAAGCGGTCGTACGGGAGATCCCAGGGACCCTGTCTGTCTACGCTGAGCGCGTGATGGGCGGCAACTACCTGGATTTCAATATTCGCCGGGAGGCTCTGGCTCGCTATGGGCTCACAGTCGGTGATGTTCAGGATGTGATCCAAAGCGCCATAGGTGGAATGAATATAACGACTACTGTTGAGGGTCTGGAACGCTACCCAGTCAATCTGCGCTACAGCCGTGAACTACGCTCGAACCTTCAGGATCTTCGCCAAATCCTGGTCCCGACACCTTTGGGCCAGCAGATCCCAATGGGCGAACTGGCGGATATCGAATTCAAGAAAGGTCCCCCTTCAATCAAGACAGAGAGTTCGCGACCCAATGCCTGGATCTACGTCGATCTCTCCGGTATTGATGTCGGCACCTACGTGAAGATGGCGCAGAGGGCCGTAGCTGAACAGGTGGAGATCCCAGCTGGATACAACATTGTTTGGAGCGGCCAATATGAGTACATGATCCGGGCCCAGCAGCGCCTCATGTACGTGATTCCCATGACCTTGATGATCATCTTCGTGATCATCTACCTGAACACACGTTCTGTCTTCGAGACATTTATCGTATTCCTGGCGGTGCCGTTCTCCCTGGTAGGAGCCTTCTGGTTGATCTACTGGCTGGATTATGACATGAGCATTGCCGTCTGGGTGGGGATCATTGCTCTGGCCGGACTGGATGCGGAAACCGGGGTCGTGATGCTCTTGTACCTCAATGTAGCCTACAAAAAGGCGGTAAAGGCGGGACTCATGTTGAAGCGTCCACATCTTGTCGATGCCATCTACGAGGGCGCCGTACACCGCGTACGTCCCAAGATCATGACGGCCAGCGTGATCCTGGCAGGACTGCTGCCCATCATGTGGAGTCACGGTACAGGAGCCGATGTGATGAAGAGGATCGCAGCCCCCATGGTCGGTGGAGTGGTCACATCCGTCGTCATGGAGCTAGCGGTCTACCCCGTAATCTATTACATCTGGAAAGGTTGGAGACTCAAGAATGAGTAGATGGATATATGGATTCATTGTGACGGTCTTTATCACTTCTCTTGGTTTTGGGCAGACGCTGAAAGTCCGCCATGACCATGATCCCTGGGGCGGCTGTGAGGGAGAATTGGTGATCTCCGACTCAGGTATCGAGTACAAAACAGAGAAGGAGAAACATAACCGGAACTGGGCCTGGACGGATATTCAAACGGTGGATCGATACTCTCCGCACAAGTTCACAGTTCTAACCTACGCTGATCAGAAGATACTCCTGGGAAGGGATCAACCCTTCAACTTTACTGTATTGGAAGGTGACGGTCTGGATGATGAGACCTTCGCCGTGATATTGCAGAATCTACCGCGACCCGTCGTCGACCGCGCACCGAAAGAGAGAGAAACAATCGAATATGAGGTCCCTGTCAAGCACCTGCATACTTTCGGAGGCTGCGAGGGGACTCTGCGCTTCGGTAAAGATCACATCACCTATGAAACGGATCACAAGAAAGATGCACGTTCCTGGAGAAGAGATCGTGAGGTGGTCGGAGTCTGGTCGGTGAATCGCTACGATCTCGAGATTCAGGTCTATGAGAGAGATGGCGGAGATTTCAACCGAACTCGCAACTTCCGATTTCAGTTGAAGGAACCGTTGAACGAGAGCTACTATACGCGGCTCCGCCGTGAGTTTTTGCCTGTGAGGTGAGAAATGATTATCCGGATTGTGTTGTCTCTGATAATTGTCGCCGTCGCTTGTGTCGCAGGCTTCTACCTCTACGAGCATCAAGAATCGGTGTGTTCGGTTTGTAAACGGCCGATGCACAAGGTCACGACCTGCAGACTTTCTCTGAGTAGCGGAGAGGTGGTGGAAGTTTGTTGTCCGCGCTGCGGACTCTATTTCCAACGAGGGCGCGACGACATTGAGAAGAGCGAGGTTGCGGATTTTAACAGTGGGGTGTTTCTGGACGCCGAGAAGGCCTACTACGTTGAGGGAAGTTCTGTTCACCTCTGCTGTTCCGTAGGCGATGTTCAAAAGGATCGTGCCGGCGTTCAATACGAACGGACCTGGGATCGCTGCCTACCCAGTCTGGTTGCTTTCGACACGGACGAGGAAGCGGAACAGTTCATACAGAAACATGGAGGCACCCTCAAAGTCTACGC
>JAUVSF010000670.1 GCA_030597245.1 Acidobacteriota bacterium | reverse complement strand
GACTGACCTCGGAAGAGGAGACCGCTGCCGCCGATAGTCCGCTAGGGGCCACAGGGCAAGCCGCAGTTTATAGAAGTGACCGACACCGGTGTCGGCCTTTCGCCTGACGAACAGAGCCAGATCTTCCAACCCTTCTACAGAGCCACGGACGCACGATCTACGGGCGGAGGAGGTGCGGGGCTCGGGCTGAGTATCGCCCGGGCAATTGCCGAGGGGCACGGTGGGCAAATTTCGGTTAAGAGCCTTCCTGGCGAAGGCAGTACCTTTACAATCAGCCTTCCTCGAGAGTAGAAACCTCAAGACACGACTCTCCAGGACTCAGGTCAACCTCATCCCACAAGTTCATGGAAACCACCGAAGAGCGCTGAAGGCGCGGTGCTTAATAGCCTGGGGTGGAGCGAAGCGGAACCCCAGGAACTGTTCGCCCACCACCCTCCCAAACCCCTCAGGGGTGGCGCTCCGAGGCAGACGCGCAACGACGGGTTCGATTTGGGCAACGAACCCTGGCGATCCTGGGTGCTTCATTCATTAGAAGATTCTAATCTCCAGCTAATGGTTTCCTAATTTCCCCTGCATCTATATAGATGAATGCGTATTTCTCGTGAGGAACAGCAGCAAAGCGGAGGCAGTGGACTGATCCAGTACAGCCGCTGTTTCAGTTTCCACTTCCCCGAGACCCGCGAACTGAACAGGGCCGTAACGAGCTTCATTCGCCGGCCTGGAGAACAAACAATAGATCGAGCGTAGGAGAGGACTAACGATGAGTTTGAAACGATACTTGGGAAATTCAGGGATAACAGTAACATTGGTCATCATATACTCACTCCTGGCATTGGGAATCTTGACCGCAGCAGGCTTCGATGGGGATTCCCCGTTGGTCCCGGTTGAGAATTCAGCCTTTGACGAACCACAAAATGCCATTGAGGGGACAACGCCGAGATCCTTCGCGGAGCTTGCTGAAAAGCTGGCTCCGACAGTGGTCAACGTGAAAGTCACCAAGGTCATGAAAACGGAACTGGCAATCCCGCACATGCAGGAAGGACCTTTCGGGGATTTCTTCGAACGATACTTCGGTCAAATGCCCCAGGGACAGGAACCCCGTCGGGCCCAGGGAGCCGGGTCCGGTGTCATCATTGATTCCGAAGGGTACATCCTGACCAACAACCATGTTGTCGAAGGAGCCAGCGAGGTGACTGTCACCACTTCCGAAGGAACGGAATATGAAGCACAGATTGTTGGGAGAGACCCAAAGACGGATCTGGCCGTCTTAAAGGTCAAGGATAAAACAGGTCTGCCCTCAGCAGTTATGGGAGATTCTGAGAAGCTGCAAGTCGGCGAATGGGTTCTCGCGATCGGGAACCCTTTCGGGCTCAGCCACACCGTTACTTCAGGCATTGTCAGTGCCAAAGGCCGCGTCATCGGAGCGGGGCCTTATGATGACTTCATTCAGACCGACGCTTCCATTAACCCCGGAAACTCAGGCGGCCCTCTATTCAACATGCGAGGCGAGGTGGTCGGAATCAACACAGCCATCGTCCCACAAGGTCAAGGCATAGGATTCGCCATCCCGGTGAACACCGCAAAGCCACTGATTCCACAACTGGTTAGTGACGGCCACGTCACTCGAGGTTATCTCGGAGTGACTATTCAACCGGTCACAGAGAATCTGGTCAAAGCCATGGGCCTGAAAGAAGTAACCGGAGCCCTGGTCAGCGAGGTTGTGCCTGGTGGACCGGCAGAGGATGGCGGCCTTCGACGTGGTGATGTAATCATGGAATTCGATGGGAAGCAGGTGAAAGACAACCACGCTCTGCCCGCGATCGTCGCTGCGACTCCTGTTGGCGAGGAAGTGGCCGTGAAGGTTCAGAGGGATGGAAGTGAACATCTTCTCAATGTTGAAGTTGGGACGCTCGAGTCCGAGGTACCGAGTTCCAACGGTCAGGGTGGATCCGAGAAGGCCCAATGGGGCCTCACGTTACAGGATCTTACTCCTGCATTGGCAAGGCAGCTCGGGCTACCAATCGACAAAGGAGCGCTCGTCGCAGGGATCCAACCGGGAACTCCTGCAAGCGAAGCAGGATTGCAGCGGGGCGACGTCATTCTGGAGATCAACCGTTCGTCGGTCAATTCGGCTGCTGAGGCAAAAGGCCTCCTCAAAAACAATGGAAGCGCGGATACTCTGCTTCTCCTCGTGCAGAGAGGTGAGCAAAGTCTTTACATTGCTCTAGTTGCTGAAGAGTAGTCGAAAGAATTCTTCCAGTTAAACCAAAAAAGGCACGAACGGCTCTGAGAGCCTTCGTGCCTTTTTTCCGTTCCGGAGAACGGGAGAATTCTGAATTCGAAAATCGTCAATCGAAAATCGAACTAGCCCCCGATCCAGGTGTACTGGTAGGCCACGGCAAAGGTGGTGCGAGCGCCTCCAAAGTCCACCAATAACCCTGTTTCACCTGAAAACTTGATGATATGCCCGCGCCAGAGAGGCAAACTGGTTATCAACTCGGATTACCCGGTCATAAAATCCTTCAAGCCGGTCAATACGAACTGGAGCCCCATAGATATAAGGATCAGTCCCATAAAGCGCGTAAGCATCTGTTGGCCTCCTCTATTTATACGGCCGGATACCAGGAGCATAGCCAGCATGACCATCCAGGTCAGAAAGACTGCCAATCCCACACCGGTCATTGCTACAATGGGTAAACCCGCTGCATCGTGCACAGCGGATAATGCTATGACCGTCG
>JAUVSF010000443.1 GCA_030597245.1 Acidobacteriota bacterium | reverse complement strand
CGGTTGCGGTTGGGTTTGGAATCCGATCAAAAAGTGATGTGGAGCAAGTGTGGGAGTTTGCTGAGGGTGCGGTGGTTGGATCCGCGATCGTCGATTTCATTGAACGGAACAAGGAGTGTATCGACCTTGCCGGCAGAGTGGCGGGGTTTGTGAACGATACCCTGCTGCCCCGGTTCTGAAACGGGTTGACAATCATTGGCGTGGGTCTTGCGGGCTCAAAGTCTCAAATCCTACCACTAAATCACAAAATCACTAGGAGTTCCTTGTGACTTCGTGACTTCGTGGTTAACAGCCCCAAGACCCAAGACTCAAGACTCAAGACCTTTCATCTCATCGCGAAATGATGATCGTATTCTGAGTCAGTCGGAGACCTGAAATCCCGTACGGAAGAGAGAAAGGTTCTGTGACATCCACATTAGGAGGCTGGTTCTTCGACAGGTAGCTTAAGATGGTATTCGCCAGCCACGCAGGTACAGATACACCATTCAACATGGCGGTTTCCACCGTATATTGTCCTTTGCCCTCCCGAACCTCGAGGTTTCCAACAACTTCCAGTTTCTGAAGACCACTCAAAGTGCTTCCCAGGAGGGTTGCCGTATAGCCCCCGAGTTCGACCTGATCCATGTCCACAACCACTTCGGTGGCTATTATGTTCGGCTCCCTGAAATCCACGTCAAGGCTTTTTACGCCGAGCTTGGGCTGTTTGGCGATAGCCTCTGCTGCCCAGGCATTCGCCTCTTTTTCGCTAAGTTCGAATTCTTGTGTCTCATTACCCTGTTTGGGAACCTTCAGCTTTGCGAGCAGTTCTTCGATGCTTGTTTCACTCGCCGCCATCAGGCCCGGAAGAAGTGTAATTATCAAACAGAGGTTTCTAAACATATGTGCACATATCCATTACGACGGTTGACCGGAATCTGCGATCTCGCTTCTGGAAACGAGGTTCCGGGTCAAGCTACTTGATTTACTCTTCAACCCGATAGTTGGGAGCCTCTTTGGTTACCAGGACGTCGTGAACGTGAGATTCGCGCAGTCCGTGGTGAGTAATACGAATGAACTTAGCCTTCTTCTGAAGCTCTTTAATGGTCGAAGCACCGCAATAGCCCATTCCGGAGCGGATACCTCCGAGTAGGACCGGTACCATGTTCTCCAAGCTTCCTTTGTAGGGAACTCGACCCTCGATACCCTCGGGAGCGGCCTTGGTGAGTCCGGCCTCCAATGAATGGCCGTAGCGGTCCGAACTGTGTCCTTTGGCCATAGCGCCCTGTGAGCCCATCCCCCTGTAACTTTTGTAGCTGCGATTCTGGTAAAAGACCAGTTCTCCCGGTGATTCGTCTGTCCCCGCGAAGAGATTGCCCACCATGATACAACTTGCTCCGGCAGCCAGCGCCTTCACGATGTCCCCCGAGTACTTGATGCCGCCGTCGGCGATGACCGGGAGATCGAGCTTATGGGCTACTTTGACTGTTTCGCTTATGGCTGTGATCTGGGGAACTCCAGCTCCTGTGACGACACGCGTCGTACAGATACTGCCCGGGCCCATGCCTACTTTGACTCCGTCCGCCCCAGCGTCACAAAGAGCTCGTGCAGCATCCCCAGAAGCGATGTTTCCAGCGACGAGGTCAGCGGTCTTCAACCGTTTCTTCAAGTGCCTTACGGCTTTGATCACCCGCGTACTGAATCCGTGAGCCGTATCGATGATGATCACATCGGCTCCTGCCCCTTCCAGTTCCTTAGCCCTTTCGACATAGTCGCCGGAAGCCCCTACCGCGGCAGCGACACGTAGACGTCCAAAGCCGTCTTTGGTCGCGTCTGGGTAGGTAATCATCTTCGTGATGTCTTTGAAGGTGATCAGCCCCCGGAGCATGAATTTCTCGTCAACTACCGGCAGCTTTTCGATCCGATACTGATGAAGCTTCTTCTTTGCTTCCTCAAGGGAAATGCCCTCTTTGACAGTGACCAAATTATCTTTCGTCATCAGTTCTGCCGCCGGAGCGTCCAAGTCCATCACAAACCGGAGATCCCGGTTCGTCAGAATGCCCAGCAGCTTGCCGCGACTGTTCGTCACCGGTACTCCCGAGATGCCGTAACGTTCCATCACGGCCAGTACATCTCCAATCTTGGTTTCAGGACGAACCTTCACCGGGTCAACAATCATGCCTGACTCAGAACGCTTGACCTTGTCAACTTCAGCGACCTGTTCTTCAACGGTCATGTTCCGATGGACGACTCCGATTCCACCAAGCCGGGCCAGGGCAATAGCCATAGGGGCTTCAGTGACCGTATCCATGGCGGCTGATGAAACGGGGATGTTCAGCGAAATGTTTCTGCAGAAAACGGTTTTGAGGCTGGCTTCGGCCGGCATCACGTCTGACTTGGCCGGCACTAACAGAACGTCGTCAAAGGTAAGAGCTTCCGTCAGTTCCATCGAAGGATTATAGCAGGATTGCCGGCTCTGAGCTTGGATGCCTCATGTTAGAATACTCTGCCAATGCTCAATACTCTTTTGGCCAAGATCATCGGCTCCCAAAACGCACGCTTTCTGAAACGGGTCCAGCCGACTGTTGCACAGATAAGCTCGCTCGAGGATGCAGTCTCCAGGCTTTCAGATACACAACTCCGGGCCAAGACCGCCGAATTCAAGCAGCGGATAGAACAGGGTGAAACTCTGGCTGACCTTCTGCCCGAGGCATTTGCCGCAGTGCGGGAGGCATCAAAACGTACGATTGGGATGCGCCACTACGACGTTCAGATGATCGGAGGCATTGTTCTCCACGACGGGAAGATCGCTGAGATGAAAACAGGTGAGGGCAAGACACTGGTTGCCACTCTTGCCGTTTACCTCAATGCTCTGGTCGGGGAGGGAGTGCATCTGGTGACCGTCAACGATTACCTGGCCCGTCGTGATGCTGAATGGATGGGGCCCATATACGAGTTCCTTGGCATGAAGTTCGGAGTCGTTCAGCACGACATGGGAGATGCGGAGCGGCAGGCTGCGTACCAGGCCGATATCACTTATGGAACTAACAACGAGTTCGGATTCGATTATCTTCGCGACAACATGAAGTATTCGCTGAAGGACTGTGTCCAGCGAGGCCACGGTTATGCGATTGTCGATGAAGTCGATTCGATCTTGATTGATGAGGCACGGACTCCGCTGATCATCAGCGGCCCGTCCGAAGAATCCACCGACAAGTATTACAGGATCAACAAACTGATACCTCGCCTGGTTCGAGAAGAGGATTTTAGCGTTGACGAGAAGGCGCGGGCCGTGGTCTTGCAGGAACCGGGCATAGAGAAGGCGGAACGGGCCCTCGGGATTGAGAACCTCTACGATCCTCGGAACATGGACCTGGTACACCACATTCAGCAGGCACTGAAAGCTCACACACTGTTTACGAGGGACCAGGACTACGTTGTCAAAGAAGATCAGGTGATTATTGTCGATGAATTTACCGGTCGTTTGATGCCGGGAAGGAGGTACTCAGACGGTCTTCACCAAGCTCTCGAGGCTAAGGAGGGCGTGAAGATTGAGCGGGAGAACCAGACACTCGCGACAATCACTTTTCAGAACTACTTCAGGATGTACGACAAGCTGGCGGGGATGACTGGGACCGCCGAAACTGAGGCGGCAGAGTTCGAGGGCACTTACAAACTGCAGGTGGTTGTGATCCCAACCAATCAGACCCTGATCCGAACCGAGTACTCTGACGTTATCTATCGAACTCAGCGGGAGAAATTTACCGCAACTGCGGCTGAGATAAAGGAACTGAACCAGGCTGGACGTCCCGTACTGGTTGGCACGACGTCGATCGAGAAGTCGGAGCGACTCGCTAGCCTCCTGAAACGGCGGGGCATTAAGCATGTAGTGCTCAACGCCAAGTATCATGAGAAAGAGGCACAGATAGTCGCGGAGGCGGGTAAGAAGGGCGCTGTCACGATTGCCACCAATATGGCCGGACGAGGCACCGACATCATTCTCGGCGGCAAACCTGAATTCGAGATGACCGACCAGAAGAAGGTCGAAGATCCTGCTCCTGGCGGTTCTGACTCCGGAGGCGCCCAGGGAACCACAAATCCTGAAACGGCGGCAGCGTTGGCGGTTTCTGAGGCCGCACGGCAACGTGCCTTTGAGAAGTGGCAGCAGGCGCACGACGAAGTAGTTGCGGTGGGTGGACTTCATATTATCGGGACCGAGCGACACGAAGCACGACGGATTGACAATCAGTTGAGAGGACGTGCGGGAAGACAGGGTGACCCCGGTTCGAGTCGGTTCTATCTTTCGTTGGAGGACGACCTGCTGAGGATCTTCGGATCCGACAAGCTTACGAATCTCATGCAGAGACTGGGCATGGAAGAGGGCGTTCCGATCGAGTCCAAGTTGATTACAAGGCAGATCGAGAGAGCTCAGGGCCAGGTAGAAGCGCGGAATTTTGAGATCAGAAAGCACCTGCTGGAATATGACGATGTGATGAACAAGCAGCGGGAGGAAATCTATCGCTTCCGCCGAGACCTCCTGGAGGGGGAGGAT
>JAUVSF010000249.1 GCA_030597245.1 Acidobacteriota bacterium | reverse complement strand
TCGGCCGCCTCGGCCTCTTCGAAAAAGCCGAACGCACGCTCTTCCAGCAGTCTTTTGCTCTCGCCCTTCTGATACGCTTCAACGACGTCACTGCGAATGTCGGCCAACTCAGGAATCTGTGCCGGCACCGTTTCAGCCAACTGGGCTATTATCCAGCGCCCAGTCGCGGCGTGTGGTCCCGAGAGTTCGCCCTCTGCCAGGGTTCCCAAGGTCCTGACCGCATCACCGCGCAGAGCGAGTCCCGGAACGGTCCCCGCTGGATCGAAATAAGGGCTCTCAAGCACCTCCACCGAATGCTTCTCAGCCACTTCCTCGAGCGTCGCGCCCGCCGATGCTTCGGCCATCACTTGATTAGCCAGTTCCTCAGACTGTGCATCCGCCTGGGCCAGACGAGCGTTGAATTCGGCCAATGCATTCTTAGAGGCATCATCAGTGCTCGCCTTTTCCACGGTTTGAATGATGTGAAACCCAAAAGGTGTCTTGACGATATCGCTGATCTCTCCCGGTTCAAGACCGAAGGCAGCGTTTTCGAACTCAGGAACCATTCGTCCACGGCTAAAGAATCCAAGGTCTCCACCATACTCAGCTGTTCCCGGATCATCTGAATGAGCTTTCGCCAGTTCCTCAAAATCAGCGCCCTGCCGAAGCTGCTCCAGAATTGTTTCTGCCTCTTCCTGTGCGGCTTCTTCACCGTCCGCAGTTGAGATCAGAATATGGCGTGCCCTCACCTGATCCTCGTCGGGGAGTTTGTCTCGCTCTTCTTTGATCTGTTCTTCGGTCACCTCGACGTCATTAGGGGTGGTGCGGATACTGATGTACTTAATCTTCCGCTCTTCTGGACGCCGGAAGGCTTCCTGGTGCTCGTCAAAGTATTGCTGCAGAACCTCTTCTGTCGCCTCTTCCGGTTCAATCATCTCCGGATCAAACACCACATACCGGACGCTGACTTCCTGGTTTGCTTTGACGAAATCCTGGCGAATTTCGTCGTCTGTTGCGGTAATCCCGTCCGTCACGATACGTCGTAGCTTCTCGTTGGTTAGTTCTCGCCGCATCGAGTCTTCGAAGGCCTTGGCTGAAAGATTGTTGCCTCTGAGGATCTGCTGGTAGCGCTCCTTGCCGATGAACTGACCATTCTGTTGAAACAGCCGACTAATCTGATCTACCAGCTCCTCCGGAGGCACTGAAAGACCCAGTTTGTCAGCCTGGTGGGAGAGGGCATACATTGAAATAAGTTGATTCAGCGCTGCCTGCTCGATTCCAAGTTGACGCACGATATTGGGATCCTGGCGATCGAGGTTGTATAGTTGGCGGTAGGTGTCCAGAAGACGCCGATACTGCCGCCCATACTCGGCCGCAGTAATGGACTTTCCCGCGACCTTGGCTACCTCCTGAGTACCAACGCCTGTGACCAAACCAGTGGGCGTATTAACGAAAAGCAGAACCGTTGTAAAGCCCAGGGCAAGGATAACCAGCAGCAGGGTCCATTTGAGCCAATCCTTTTTTCTACGAAATAGAAGGAGCATCTTTTATACCCTCCGATGCGGTCTCTCGAACTCTCGGAAGTGAAAAAGTATAGCACAGAGGAGTCGATATTTGGGCAATCGGAGCGCTTGATTGGAGGCCGCTACTGATACATAATCATGTATTCTGCGGGGAATATTCGGGCAAGGATTTCCTGAACAGCGAAATTAGCAATTTTCCGTTGTTAAGCGAGTAAGGATAAATATGAGTCTGCGTTCTATATTCAGCTTCTTTTCGAACGACCTGGCCATTGATTTGGGTACAGCCAACACGTTGGTGTATGCACGCGGCCGGGGAATTGTTGTCAACGAACCTTCGATCGTGGCGATCAACAAGGTTACCAACAAGGTGGAAGCTATTGGCCACGAGGCTAAGGAAATGCTCGGACGAACTCCGGGAAGCATCGTGGCGATTAAACCGATGAAAGACGGGGTAATTGCCGATTTCGATGTGACCGAGGAGATGCTGAAGTATTTCATCAAGAAGGCACATAACCGGAATTATCTCATTAGCCCTCGAATAGTTATCTGCATTCCTTCCGAGATCACGCAGGTCGAGAAACGTGCTGTACGGGAGTCGGCCCTACGGGCCAAGGCGAGCGAAGTGTTCCTGGTTGAGGAGGCTATGGCGTCTGCGATCGGTGCCGGCCTGCCGATCACTGAGCCAAGTGGAAACATGATCGTCGATATTGGGGGTGGGACAACGGATGTGGCGGTGATCAGCCTGTCGGGTATTGTCTACGCCCGTACGGTTCGCGTCGCCGGCAACGACATGGATGAATCGATCATCCAGTATATAAAGAGAAAGCATAATCTTTTGATAGGTGAGCGGACGGCAGAGAAGGTGAAAATCGTACTGGGCTCTGCGGCCCCATTGGCCGAACCTATTACCATGGATATTAAAGGCCGGGATCTGATCGAGGGAATTCCCAAAACGGTGACAGTTTCCGACGAAGAGATCAGAGAGGCTCTTGCGGATTCCATTACGACTATAGTGAATGCGGTGAGACTGGGTCTCGAGCGAACCCCTCCGGAGTTGTCTGCTGACATCGTGGACAAAGGAATCGTCCTGACCGGCGGGGGCGCCCTCTTGAAGAATCTGGATACCAGGCTCAACAAAGAGACGGGCTTGCCGGTTTTTCTCGCCGAGGATCCTCTGTCGTCTGTAGTGTTGGGGGTTGGGAAGTTCCTGGACGACATGGCCTTGTTGAGGCGCATTAGCCTGCAATGACAGAAGCTGGGCGGAATAAACCACTCCTTGGCCTTTCCTTACTCATTCTGTTCAACTTGCTGCTGATATCCGTCCAAGTTCGTAGCGAGGATGGACGTACCCTCTTGAGATCATGGGGGTTGATGATTTTCACACCCGTATCCGGGGCCGCGGACTTCGTCATTGACGGGATTGGTGGCACGATCAATTACTTCGGTTCGCTGCGGACTTTTCACGAGGAAAATCGCCGGCTTTCCGAAGAGAACCGACTTCTGAAGACGGAACTCCACCGGCTGCGTGCCTTGGACAGGGCGTTTGACCGAGATGCTCGATTCGCTTTTATAAGGGAACTCTACGCGTTCGATACAGTGCTAGCTGGAGTAATCTGGAGGAGTTTCCCTGCCTACAATCAGACTCTTGTGGTTAGTGTCGGCGAACGGCACGGTGTGAGAAAGGATTCGGCCGTGATCACTGCGGATGGCGTAGTGGGCAGGGTCACGACAATGACGCCACTGAGTTCTGAAGTGCAGCTGCTCAACGATGCGAACGCAGCAGCAGCGGTGACTCTACAGGATTCCCGATTGCAGGGGATTGCCCAGGGAACTGGTGGAAGTCTGCTCGTTTTGAACTTTATCCCCAACACGGAAGTGGTGCCTGAAGGGGAACTGCTGGTGACCTCAGGAGGTGACCGAATCTACCCGAGAGGCCTTCCGGTTGGGACGGTCCTTTCTTCCCGGAGAGGGGCTGTTTACCAGAGAATTAGTGTAAAGCCGGCTGTCGATTTGAATAGGGTCGAAGAAGTAGCCGTTGTGATAGGCGTGCCTTGAGAGTTTTTCCGGAACAAGGAAAAGAGAAGAAACAGGTTCCCCTTGGCGGGGCAGTTGCTCTGTTTCTCTTATGTAGCCTTGTCGAAGTTCTCGAGGGTAAGGTTTTGCCCCCAGCTCTTCATGTCCACTGCCTTTTCATTGCTGTTTTCTACCTGGCCTGGTACACGACACCTCTGAAGGGGGCTTTGGCAGGTTCGCTACTGGGTCTGGTCGAAGACTACCTGTTCGGCTTTTACCTCGGTTTGAATGGGCTGAGTAAGACGTTGATTGGCTTCTTCGTACCCTATCTAAGTCGCTGGACTTCGGCAGAATTAGGATCTTTGAGACTGCTGCTCATTGCCGGGATCGCGCTTCTTGATCGCGGAATTGTCTACGGAATGTTGTACCTCCTCACTCAGAGAGGACCAGAGACTTCGATCCTGGCGATACTCAGCAGTGCGTTTGTGACGGGTCTCGCCGGCGAAGTGTTCTTCAGGCTGTATGATGAATTCAGGTTTCCTCCTTCCAACTTCCGGAGACTCTGACGGAGGAGTGAGGCCCATTTTGTTGTTCGCATTGCGCGACGAGGGAACATGGCAATCTCTCAAGACAATCCGCTGCTGATACTTCGACTCAAGCTGATTAGTCTTGTTGCGATTGGAGCTTTCCTCATCCTTGGGCTCAAGCTCTGGCACCTGATGGTGGTCGAGTACGATCTGTACAAAGGCCTGGCGGAACGTAATCAGATTCGAACCATTCCGTTGATTGCTCCGCGTGGGCTTGTTTTCGATCGAGACGGTCGGGTTCTCATCGAGGACATTCACAGTTTCAGCTTGTTTCTCTACCGCAGTGAGGCTCGAGACTTGAACGAGACGATCCGATTCCTGGTTGAGGGTCTTGGCATCGAGCGAGAGGTGCTCGATGAGCGGCTTCGCGAGGCTCAAAAATACCCGGCGTTCAGACCCCTTCTAATTAAAGAAGGCCTGGACATGGATTCTGTGGCCTTTCTGTTGGCCCACCAGGCGGAACATCCAGAACTGAGGACTCTTCAGCAGCCGATGAGATACTACCGGCACGGTCAACTCGCGGCGCATGTCCTTGGCTACGTTGGGGAGATCTCCCAGCGTGAACTTGAGAGCCCTCGCTTGAGCAACCATAAGCCGGGAGACATCGTTGGGAAAGCGGGCATTGAACGAACCTATAATGAGCATGTCACCGGCGAAGACGGTTATCGTCGTGCGCTGGTCACGAGTCATGGCCAGACCCTTGAAGATGTAAGCCGGATACTGCCCAAACCGGGTTCTGAGCTGAATCTGACCCTTGATCTGGATCTCCAGACTGTAGCCGAAGAGGAACTTGCCGGACGTCCGGGTGGGGTAGTGGCGTTTGACCCGCGCAATGGCGAGGTACTGGTGATGGCCAGCGGCCCCGCCTTTGATCCCAATATGTTTGCCTCGGGGATCACTTCTGCGCAGTGGAAAGAGCTGGTTGAAAATCCTAACGACCCTCTTCAGAATCGGGTGACGCAGAACACTTTTTCCCCCGGTTCGATCTTTAAGGTGGTGATGGCATTGGCCGGCTTGGAAACAGGAACGGTTGACAGGAACACCTCTTTTTTCTGCAGAGGTTTCGCTGTGATTTACGGGCGGCCCTTCCGCTGCTGGCGTGCCGGAGGGCATGGCTGGATGCGCCTGGAAGAAGCCATTCAGCACTCCTGTAATGTCTATTTCTACTTGATGGGCCGGAAAATGGGCATCGATGCTATTGCTAAATACGGGCACCTGGTGGGATTGGGCAGCAGAACTGGAATAGACCTGCCCGGGGAAGTCGCAGGCACCATGCCATCCCGCGAGTGGAAAAGAGAACGATTGGGCCAACCTTGGTACGACGGCGAGACGATCTCCGTGTCCATCGGCCAGGGGCCGGTTGATGTCACCCCCATACAGTTGGCGCGGGCTGTCGGGATTATTGCAACCGGAAAAGCTCCGCAATTGCACCTGACTCGTGGCGCTGATTGGGAAGTGCCTGTCGATTTTCAGACTTCGGCACCGCAGTTTTCGGCGGAGAATCTGGAAATAATACGCGAAGGAATGTGGAGATCCGTTAATGACAGGGGGACCGGTCGTGGTGCTAAGGTCCCCGGGTTTTCAGTATGCGGGAAAACAGGTACCGCCCAGACCATCGGCAGAGAAGCCTTGGAGCGACTCCCTGCAGAGGAGCGGGCAAGGTTTGAGCCCAATGCCTGGTTTGTAGGATTTGCTCCAAAGGAATCTCCCGAGTTGGTGGTTGCGGTAATTGTTCAGGGAGGTGGATCTGGTGGGTCTAAAGCGGCACCGCTTGCCGGGAAGATCTTCCAGACTTACTACGAGAAGAACTGGAAATCCGAGCAGCAGATTCAGGTGGCTCAGCTATATGATTAGTGAACGCGCAATCCGAGAATTCGATTACCCCCTTCTGGCTCTGGTTTTGAGCCTTGCTTGCGTAGGCGTGCTCGGAGTTTACAGTGCTTCCTTGGGGACAGGGGAGAGTTCCCTTTACCTTAAGCAGATGATGCGAGTGGGACTCGGGCTGGTTGTTTGTCTGGCCGTTGTCTTTATTGACTACCGTTATATGGTCGATAATGCCTTCGCGCTATACGCCGGATCTCTGGCCCTATTGGTCACTGTTCTGCTGTTTGGAACGGAAATTCACGGCTCCAGGAGTTGGGTCAGTTTGGGAGGTGTAAGGTTTCAGCCTTCAGAACTTACGAAGATCGTTATTATCCTGGTGCTGGCAAGATATCTGGCAGACCTCAACGAACGGTACTTGACGAAAAGACAACTCCTGGGCATCGTGGCTCTTTGCCTTCCGCCGGTGGTCTTAATCATCCTTCAGCGAGACCTGGGCACTGCCGTGATGTATGTTCCAATTGTCGGCGGCATTGTGCTGGTTGCTGGAATCAGACGAAAGGTTTTGCTGACAACGATCGCATTGGCCCTCTTAGCAGCTCCTGTCGGGTGGTTCACGCTAAAAGACTATCAGCGACAGCGAGTTCTGGTCACGCTCGACCCTGAACTCGACCCTCAGGGCATAGGCTATCAAACGCGGCAGTCGCGAATTGCGATCGGGTCGGGTGGTGTGATGGGCCGAGGTCTCGGGAATGGCCTGCAGGCGCAGCTCGGGTTTGTGCCGGAGAGTCATACCGATTTCATATTCGCCCTTTTGGCTGAGGAAACCGGACTCGTGGGATCGGGCCTGATCCTGGCACTGTATCTGATGTTCCTTCTTCGGCTGGTGGGTGTCGCCGAGAGTGCCCGTGATCGAGCTGGGATTCTTGTAGTGGTGGGAGTTTTTTGCATGATTTTTTCCCACGTTGTCATCAACGTCGGGATGGCCTTGGGAATGGTGCCCGCTATTGGCATCCCTTTGCCTCTGCTGAGCTATGGTGGGTCGTCCATTCTAACCACCTTTATTGCCATCGGACTTGTTCTCAACATTCATGTCCACCGGTACGTGTATTCCTGATTCCCCTCCTTTGCGTTCTTTGCGCCTTAGCGTGAGAAGAATTGGTTTCACGCAAAGCCGCCAAGTTCGCTAAGGGTTTAATGCAGGGCAGGGACATATGTGACCTGACACCCCTCCCCCTCTTTGCGTTCTTTGCACCTTAGCGTGAGAAGAATTGGTTTCACGCCAAGCCGCCAAGTTCGCTAAGGG
>JAUVSF010000629.1 GCA_030597245.1 Acidobacteriota bacterium | reverse complement strand
TAGTCGTAAATACGTGCGGTTTCATTGATAAAGCCAAGGAAGAGTCGGTGAATACGATTCTCGAAATGGCTGGTTACAAGAGCCGGGGAACGTGTCAACGATTGATTGTTGCAGGTTGTCTGGTCGAAAGATACCGTCAAAAGATCCTCCGGGAGATTCCGGAGGTCGATGCCGTTATCGGTACTAACGAGATCCCTGACATTCTGAGAGTGTGCAGCTCAGAGCTGAGCCCACCCCCCGTGTTTGAGCCCAGGGAAGCTTACCTCTATTCGCACGAAGATCCGAGAGTGATAACGACTCCATCGTACACTGCATACATCAAGATTGCAGAAGGATGTGATCATCCTTGTACATTCTGTGTGATTCCCAGGATGAGAGGGAGATTTCGCAGCCGTACTGCGGCCTCGATTCTGAAGGAGGCTGAGAGGCTTGCTGGAACAGGTGTACGCGAGATAAACCTGGTAGCTCAGGATTCGACGATGTACGGCTGGGATTTGGGGCAGAAACATGGCTTGGCCGAGCTCGTTCGGGACCTGGCGCTGGTGGATGGAATCGAGTGGATTCGCTTCCTTTACACCTATCCAAACACCATCTACGACGAACTGCTGGATGCGGTTGCGGAGACTGACAAGGTCTGTAAGTATATCGACATGCCTTTACAAAGCGCTTCGCGGGAAGTTCTCAAGCGCATGAAACGGGGAGGCAATCGGAGGTCTTTGGAGAGATTGATCAGTCGCATTCGTGAGCGTGTTTCCGAGGTCACAATTCGCACTACTCTGATTGTTGGATTCCCCGGGGAAACGGAAAGCGACTTTCAGGAAGTGCTGGATTTCGTAGGAGAGGTACGATTTGATCGGCTAGGGGTATTTGCTTATTCGGATGAAGAAGATTCCGAATCTTATTTCCTGGAGGGGAAGGTCTCTGACACGCTCAAGAGAGAGCGGGTAGACAGAGTAATGGAATTGCAGGCCGGAATCTCCAAAGCAAAGAACAGTCGGCTGATGGATCGAAAGCTCTCTGTTCTGGTAGAAGGTCCTTCGAGCGAGACAGACTTGCTTTGGGAGGGACGTTTGAAGACCCAGGCCCCTGAGCTCGACGGGGTAGTCTATTTGAATGATGGTGTGACGCCGGAAACCCGTCCGGGTGAAATTCGAATGGTCCAAATCACCGGAGCTTTTGAATACGACCTGGTCGGTACGCTGTTGCCGTGACAGAGAAGAAGAACTCGAAACAGTCTGTGAAGTGTCCCAACTGTGGCCGGGTAGTTGGGCGTAGCAATCGTTGGATGCCCTTTTGCAGTGAACGTTGCCGCCTGTTAGATCTTGGACAATGGATTGATGGAGCTTTTAGAATCGCTGGAGAAAAAACGAGGGAGGAGGAAGGGCAAGAACCCTAGTCTCCGTTCGTTTCCTCAGTTGGTGGCGACCGGTTTTGGATTGGGGTATCTTCCGTTCTTTCCGGGAACCTGGGGGTCGCTCGCCACCGCTTTGGCAGTGTGTGGCCTTTACCAATTGCCGTTGCCCCATCTTTTCGGAATCCATCTAACCCTGGTCCTGTTCCTTTTCCCCGTCGCCTGGTATTGTTCCGAGAAGACTTCACGCGCGATGGATACGGCCGATCCTTCGGTGGTCGTAATTGACGAGGTGTTTGGCCAGTCTCTCGCCTTACTCTTTGTCCCAGTGAGTCTCGTATCGGTGATAAGCGGGCTTGTCCTTTTTCGGATCTTCGACATATTCAAGCCGTTCCCCGTGAGTTGGGGAGAGCGCCTTCCTGGTGGGTTGGGCATCGTTACGGATGACCTGATTGCCGGTGTATACGCTGGTCTTGTACTCTTATTACTCCATGCGAGCTGAGATTATTGCTGTTGGGTCCGAGCTTCTGTCTTTTGAGCGACCCGAAACGAATTCCCTCTATATTAGCTCCAAGCTGAAGACTCTTGGCATCGACGTTCTTAGGAAGGTTGTGGTCGGGGACCGGGAGGAGGAAATCAGGGAATCGCTCTCCCTGGCATTGAAACGCTCTGATGTCGTAACCATCACCGGTGGGCTTGGCCCGACGAACGATGACATTACTCGTGACGTGGTAGCGCGATTCCTGGGTAAAAAGCTTAGAGAGGATCAGAAGATCCTTGATGATCTCGAACGCAGGTTTGAGCGCTTTGGATTGAAGCTGACGCCGAATAACCGAAAGCAAGCACTGGTGCCTGACGGAGCAGAGGTTCTGCCGAATCCTCATGGGACGGCTCCTGGGCTGTTTCTGAAGGTGGCGGACGCGCTGCTCTTCCTTTTACCGGGTCCCCCAAGAGAACTGTGCCCGATGGTTGAGAACCATGTGTTGTCGATTATCCGCCGAAACAAGCAGGTCAAGCCCGTTCCTTTTCGACAGCTGAAAGTTGGTGGTGAATCAGAGTCTAGAGTCGATGCCAGGGTCGAGTCGATCTACAAGGAGTATCGGGAGGTGGAGACAACGATACTCTCGTCTCCCGGTGTGATCAGCCTCTATTTCACTTGGAAAGGAGGCCCTGATCTGGAAGCTGCCGACCAGGTGCTCGGTGAATTGATCGGTCGGGTCAAACAGCGACTCGGAAAATCGATCTATTCATGCCGTGAAGAAGACCTGGCTCAAGTGGTGGGGAGACTGCTGAAGGAGCAATCCCTGACGGTAGCTACTGCCGAATCGTGTACGGGAGGTTTGATCGGAAAACTTCTCACTGACGTCTCTGGAAGTTCCGCCTACTATCTGGGCAGCATTGTTTCCTACAGCAATTCCGTCAAGGAGAAGATGCTTAATGTTCCGCGTGAACTCCTGCAGTCGGATGGGGCGGTAAGTGAATCGGTAGCCCGTCTAATGGCGATTGGGGTCAGGAGTAAACTCGGTTCTGATGTCGGATTGGCGACCACCGGTATAGCGGGGCCGGGTGGAGGGACAGAGAAGAAGCCTGTCGGCACCGTTTGTCTGGGTCTTTCGATTAAGGACGGGACCCAAACTAGGACCCTGCATTTGCCGGGGGGGCGAGAAGCCGTACGGTTGCGAACCTCAAACCTGGCTTTGGAT
>JAUVSF010000687.1 GCA_030597245.1 Acidobacteriota bacterium | reverse complement strand
GGACGGCATGAACTTCGTAGAATAGCCTTCTTGCAACGTCATGGACAGGGTGGAGCATCCGGAGCATGTCTCATCCGCTCGTCCTTTTCCGTTTGCTCCCAAGTTCACCATCGGCGTTTCTGTGGAGTTCAGGGTGAATTCGATCTAGCGCCTCCCCTTTACATCCGTTTTTCAACAACTTACGGCCATTTCCTGGGGTAACCTCCTTCGCTCACCTCTTGCAAGCCACTCTGCGACTGCGTTTCCCCACAGCGCGATTGGCTAATTAATCGAGGCATTCGCGGTGTAGAGGGTTCCAAGTCCGTTGAGATACCCGGTACCAGTGACAAATGACAAGTGACAAGTGACAAGTGACAAGTGACAAATGGCGGACCTTTCCTCCATAGCTCGAAGAGCGCAGGCGGATGCCGGATGCCGGATGGATCCGGAAATCGAAAATCGCAAATCGGAAATCCCAGATGCCGGACGTGTCGCGCCGTAGCTCGGAGAGCGAAGGCGGTCCCCAGTTCCCAGTCCCCAGCCCCCCCCTGGGCTTGCACTGATCAATCGGGTCAGCAACTGAGAAACCAAGCTGTCAGAGCTTAGCGACGCGAACAACACCCATCGATCATCGAAAAGTCAATTGAAGACGCATCATGAAGATGTTTGCTGATCCAGCAGGTTCCACATCTGTGTGGATGAAGTTCCAGCTGACTCTCAAGTAGCGGCTAAGGTACCAGTTCAGGCCTGCTGTGACATCGACCAGGCTTCCTCCCTGCACCTGCTTGCTGTTTAAATCGAGGGCGGAAAATCGAACAGCCACCTCCCAGGCGCCAGGGCCGCGACCTATGCCTTGACTTGTTATGAACCCTCGTCTAGGAGTGACGGCTGTGAAATAGCCTTCCGAATCTGAGTAACTTCGATACTCACCAGTCAGGAAGTAGCTGCCCTGAACGTACCCGGACCGAAATGTCGGGTTGTCGGTCTCAGTAGAATTGACAGGCATTACAAAGTACTCTCCCTGCAGCGAGAAAGGTCCACGTACCCAGGCGACTTCAGGGACGATGAGCTGTTCTGACTCGGCCTGAAACTCGCCCGTGTCCACCAGGAAAGGTGCCAGATGGGATTCAGGACGAGACTTAATCTCTCTGTCCTCGCTCGTGGCCTGCCTGTAACTGTAACCGATTCCCAGATGCAGAAAGTGATTCCGTGACCATCGAAATCGCGAGGTGGTGAACCGTCCAGAGTAGTTGACCAGGTTCTGTCCACTGGTCCAAAAGACGCCCCAATAGGCCGTGATTTGATCCTGGAAATAGCTGTTTGACCCAGTCACTCCGGTAGTCCGATTTGAGCTGAACGCAGAGCCCAGAGAGCGTTCCATGAAGGTAGTATCGTTCGAGCTGGTTTGTTCGTTTAACGAGATGGGCTCTTTCTGGCGTCCGATCCGAATGCTTCCCACGAAGGGGATTCCCCTGAAGCCGACCCACATATCTCGGGTCTCATTGTCGATGGAGCCGAAATCCGGCTGGAGCTTGAATTCGAAGTGCCGGCCAACCGTGCCGGAGAAGTCCACACTGGCACGCCGCAGCGCATTATTTGGCAAGCCTTCGAAAAGTGGCTCAAGTGTCTGGTCCGGATCGAACCATGCGAAATCGTACTGGATACGACCGCCAATGAACAGCTTGGCTTTCTCATTGGTTGAAAAGACTCGTATGCCATGATTCCAGCAGATCAGCATCCCGGGAATATGGGGGCGGGACCTGGCGTTGTCGCAACTGAGGATCCCCAGCTTCCAGAATGGTTCATCCTTTTCAGCGGCTAAGGACTGAGTTCCCGACAATGCGAGAATGAGGACTGACACGATTCCCAACATCTGCCAGCAATTGAATCGCCACATTTAAGACGCCTCCCCAACCTCTTCTCTTGGTCCACGCTCTCCTTTGGGCGTAGGAGCGAACCGTACTACTGCAAACCGCAAACCGGCTAAACCAAAGGAACAGGCTCCCCCGGTATGGGTTGCTTGCTACCTCGGGCAGTCACTAGTTCCATGGTACCCGCCAACTCCGTCCGAAGACAACGAGGCGAGATGCCGATCCAAGCTGCGAGATGCAAGGCCTCGATAACCCACCCCTGCTCCCCTCTCTAGAACTACTCCACAATAAGAGCCAGTCACTCTTCAACGACACCAGATCTGAATAATAGCCCATGCCCAGGACCGGCGGTATTCTACCTCGGCCAGGTGCTGGGCGCTACGAATCTGCAGATGGTCGGGAATGTGGTATTCACGGCTTTGCTTCGGTCCCCGGAGGTGTGTTGCCCTACCCGCCGAAGCCGAAACCGGCCTGACTGGCCCTGAAGATGAAGAAGGTTCCCTCCGGAGTGTCGCCGATACCGACATGAAAGATCCCAGTGCCTTTGAAAGGCGCCAGGAAGATACCTCCCCCGTAAGACGGGTGCCACTTCTTGGAGTCCTCTCCATCGAGATAGACACGGCCGACATCTCCGTCGAAGAATACTCCGAACCTGCCGGGGATTACACCTGCAAGCTTCTTGCAAGACCATCTCAGCTGAGCCTGCCCGTACAGGGGAGCATCACCCGCGAACCGGTTCCCATTGTACCCCGGGAG
>JAUVSF010000641.1 GCA_030597245.1 Acidobacteriota bacterium | reverse complement strand
ATGGGAACCCTACCTGGTCCTTCATGTACCGGGACCTCATACGCCTGCTCAGACCCCGCTTTAGAGTATTAGCCCCAGACCATATAGGGTGTGGTTTATCGAGTAAGCCGACTGATTCCGAGTATGATTACAGTCTTTCGCAGAGAATTCTCGACGTCGAGTCATTCCTGAACAGGCTTGACATCGATAAAGGCATCACCCTGGTCGTCCATGATTGGGGAGGGATCATTGGTATGGGCTACGCCACCAAGCATCCTCAGAAGATCAAACGCCTTGTAGTGTTCAACACAGCAGCCTTCCTGCCTCCAGGCAAATCAGTCCACTGGTCGCTCCGCTATTGCCGGCGCTCCCGGTTAGCTGCCGCTCTCATACGAGGCTTCAACACCTTTGCGGTGGTAGCCGGCCTGACAGGATGCCGGCAGCGTCCCATGGACGGCGAAGTGCGCAAAGCATACAGGGGGCCTTACGACTCCTGGCAGAACCGCATCGCGACCCTTCGATTCGTACAGGATATCCCCCTTAGCTCCGAAGATCGCTCGTTCGGGGTAATAGAGGAGATTGAGAAACGATTAGCGTTACTGCGAGACAATCCGATGCTCATCTGCTGGGGTATGAAAGACTTCGTCTTTGACCAGGACTTTCTCAATGAGTGGATTAGACGTTTCCCCAAAGCCGAGACTCACCGCTTCCAAGATGCAGGCCACTATATTGTCGAGGATGCCTTTAAGGAAATCGGTCCTTTGGTTGAAGACTTCCTTGGAAGGCCGGTCTGAACCATGAGGGAAGATCCGACAATCGCTAGCCACGTGACGAGACTCGCCCAGGAATGTCCGTCCCAAACCGCTCTGATTTATCCTGGTGGCCAGATGAGCTACCGGGAACTTGAAGAAACGAGCGTGAGATGTGCGCAAGGTCTGCTCAAGGCCGGAATCTCACCAGGGGTGAGGTCTGTCTTAATGGTAAAGCCAGGACCTGAACTGATGGTTCTCGCATTTGCCCTTTTCAGAATCGGAGCGATCCCGGTTCTTGTAGACCCGGGTATGGGCTGGACCAAACTTAAGCAATGCCTTGCAGAGGTTCTCCCGGAAGCTTTCATCGGAACCACTATCGCCCACATTGCTCGGGTTGTGCTCGGGTGGGGGAAAGGGCTGATTAAGACCCGAATCGTCGTCGGGCCTATGGCCCCACTATTCGGAACCTCCTATCTGAAAGTCCTTCAAACAGCCGACCATGGTGACCATCAGCCGTGTGACATTAGTCTTGATGCTCCCGCTGCGGTTGTTTTTACGTCCGGGAGTACCGGACTTCCGAAGGGAGTGGTTTACACGCACAGGATGTTCAATGAACAGGTAAGGCTACTTCGAGACACGTTCAGAATCGAACCGGGCGAAGTTGACCTGGCAACGTTTCCCCTCTTTGCACTGTTTGATCCTGCGCTTCGAATGACCACAGTCTTCCCGAAAATGGACTTTACTCGCCCAGGCCAGGTTGATCCGCGAGCGATCATTGGGGCGATTCGCCGCTCGGGAGCTACCCACATGTTTGGCTCACCCGCTCTTCTTGACAAAGTAGGGCGATTCGGAGAGCCACGGAAAGTTGAACTGAGTTCGCTGAAGCGAGTTCTTTCCGCCGGAGCTCCTGTCGCACCTGCGGTTCTTGAGCGCTTTGCTTCCATGCTACCTCCGAACGCACAAATCCATACGCCTTACGGCGCCACCGAGGCTCTTCCAGTGAGTTCAATTTCACACCGTGAAGTGCTTGAGGCAGGTGGAAGTGCACAGGGAAAGGGAACCTGTGTGGGCCGTCCGCTTGAAGGAGTTCAGGTCGCTGTCATCAAGACCAGTGATGATCCGCTTGAGAGTTGGACGGCTGATCTAATCGTTGAGCCTGGCGTGGTCGGGGAACTCGTCGTTTGGGGAGATAACGTCTCCACAGAGTATTTCAGACGCCCTGAGGCCAATAGACTCGCCAAGATTCCTATGCCTGACGGTCAGGTTCGACACCGTATGGGCGACTTGGGCTACCTGGACGAATCCGGCAGAATCTGGTTTTGTGGTCGGAAATCGCACCGAGTGATTACCTCGAGCGGGACACTTTACACAGTTCCGTGCGAAGGCGTCTTTAATAGTCACCCGGACGTGTATCGAACCGCGCTCGTTGGGGTTGGAAATCCACCCAATCAGGCCCCCGTCCTATGCGTCGAAGTCGAAAAGAATGTAAAACGACGTCATTTGGGACGGATTAGGCAGGAACTGCTTGAGCTGGGTTCGGGTCATGACCATACACGGGTGATCCACACCGTTCTTTTTCACCCGGCTTTCCCGGTTGATATCAGGCATAATGCCAAGATCTTTCGGGAGAAACTGGCAATATGGGCGACAGACAGGATCGGATCGAAGCACTCGTAACAGGCGGAGGAGGGTTTCTTGGCGGAGCAATTGTCAGGCAACTCCTCCTAAAGGGCCATTCCGTACGAAGCTTTTCAAGGGGAGACTACCCGGAACTCGCTGAATTGGGAGTGGAACAAGTCCGGGGAGATCTGGCAGAGCTGGAGGCGGTGAAGATGGCCGCTGCCGGATGTAACACCGTGTTTCACGTGGCGGCAAAGTGGGGCATGACGGGCGAGTACTCGGATTATTACCGCGCCAATGTCGGGGGAACTGCCAACGTCATCGAAGCCTGTAGATACCACGGGATTCGGAAGCTGGTCTTCACAAGTTCCCCAAGCGTTGTTTTCGGTGGCAAAGACATGGAGGGAGTTGACGAATCGGTTCCCTACCCTACCAGCTATAAGGCTGCGTACCCAGAAACCAAAGCACTTGCGGAACAACTTGTCCTTGCTTCAAACGACGACGATCTTGCAACAGTGGCGCTGCGCCCTCACCTGATCTGGGGGCCACGCGATACCCAACTTGTGCCGCGCATCCTGGACCGAGGTCGAAAAGGCAGGCTTTTGAGAATTAAGGGCGAACCGAAACTTGTT
>JAUVSF010000343.1 GCA_030597245.1 Acidobacteriota bacterium | reverse complement strand
ATCTGCCGATTGTGGGTCAGGAACTGTTTGGAAACAACGGCCTCGATTATTTAGCGGCGGTCCCTCCGGCTATTATTCAGTAAGCAGTAAGAAGTAAGTAGTGATCCAGGCTTGAGGCTTGGGACCTGTGGCTTGGTATCATCCTTCGTGTTCGTGCTCGTGCTTGTAATCGAACGCCTGCCCAAAAGAGATCCTCACGTGCGATTCCTCAGCTACGGGATTTACCATCAAGACACTAGGGAATGTCAAAAGACAAATGTGGAGCGGAGCAGAGGCGATTACCGATTACCGATTACTGATTACTGATTACCTGATTACCTGACACCCCGGCATCCTCCTTCGCTCTCCGAGCTATGGAGGACAGGCCGCCATTTGACATTTGACATTTGACATTTGACATTTGTCACTTGTCACTTCCCCGCCATGTCAGCGCTTTCTGCTAAAAGAGACTTGCTTTGGCAGTTGTGCAAAAGTCAGGAATGTATTCGTGTGCACGGTTCGCTCACAGTAGTGAACAAGAGTTTGCGCACTTTCTGGATTTTTACGATGTCCAGTGGAAATATGAGCCGATTTGTTTCCCTTTGATAAGGGATGCAAGCGGAAGAGTGAAGGAGTCGTTCACCCCTGACTTTTACCTGCCCGAGTTTGATCTCTACGTGGAACTGACTACGATGAAGCAAAAGTTGGTTACACGGAAGAACCGCAAGGTCCGGTTGATGAAGAAACTGTACCCGGATGTCCGGCTCAAGATCCTGTACAACCGCGATTACCGGAAACTGTTGTTCAAGTTCGGAGCGCTCGGATGAGTCAATTTGCGATTGCTCCAGCGAGCGAATCGTTTTCGCAGGTTATAGAATCGGTTGTCTTTGATGAATCGACGCTTCAACGGCGTGTCAAAGAGATCGCAGCACAGGTGTCCCTCGATTACCGGGGAAGACGACTGATCGTCATCGGAATCTTGAAGGGGGCACACATTTTCACTTGCGATCTGGTCCGGCATATCACCGTCCCCGTTGTCATGGATTTCATGTCGATCAGTCGCTACAAGCGAGCCCCTGATCATAAGGAAGTCAAGATAACTCACGACTTGCAGGCCGACATCAAGGGGGAAGACATCCTGCTCGTCGAAGACATAGTCGATACCGGGTTGACCCTCCACTACCTCGCTGGAATCCTGAAACAGCGAGAGCCCAAATCTGTAGCCATCTGTAGTTTGCTGGACCGTCCGGCTCTCAGGCTGGCTGAAATTCCGATGAAGTATGTCGGATTCAATGTCGATGAAGAGCAGTTTCTGATTGGCTATGGCCTTGATTACCGGGAGCAGTACAGAGAGCTTCCCTTCATCGCTGAAATGAACCTCTGAGCACCCTGTATCGGGTGCGTTTCCCAAATGAGTAGCACGGCCGAAGCCAAAGCTCGAAGCTCGAAATCCGAAGCTCGAAACGAGCCAGAAGTTGAGAGGTCTAAGGTTGCAACACCGCAAAGTGACTGCTTATAAATAGGTCATCGGGGAAAGCCTGTTTCATTCCTCAGCTGTTCGAGCTTGAGATTTGTTTCGAATTTCGAGCTTCGAACTTCGAACTTCTGCTTTCCCGGTTTGGGCAACAGACCCTATAATCTCAGTGTGTCATGGGGAATGTACCTTGGATCGATCGCTTTTTTCACGGTTGTGCTAGGCGTCTTCTATGCTATTGCCTGGTCGGTGCTGCTTGGGATTTATGAGAACTACCAGCGTTATTATCAGAAGGCCGATCTACAGTGGACCGGTTCAAGCAGCCGGGTTGGCAGGAAGCGAATACGCTTCAGTCGGTTAATTGTGCTCGCTTTCGTGACCGCTTGGATCATCGTCCATTTCGTCATTCGGCCGCACTGACTTGTGAATTCCTAACCACAAAGTCACGAAAGCACAAGAACCCCTTCGTGATTTTGTGCTTTAGTGGTTAATCCTTTGAATTAATTCGACTTCCGTCTCAGTCTCTCGACGTCACGGCGTTCCTTTTTGGTGGGGCGCCCCTTTCCCCTTTCGCGGTGGGCCGGACTCTGTCGCATGATCCGGTCAATAGGATCCAGATGCGGTCTAGGCGGACTCAGATCCAAGTACAGCTCACGGGCCAGTGCTTTTGGGACCGGCCTCGGCTCGATTTTCTTGATCACGAGCACTCGGGTCCAGTCTCCAAATCTCACTTCGAGCTTGTCGTCAACAGAAACCGCGCGATGCCCTTTTGCGGTGGATCCGTTCGACTTGACGCGTCCGCCCGTGCAGGCACGTTGTGCGAGGGTGCGAGTCTTGAATACTCGGGCCACCTGCAGCCATTTGTCCAGCCTGACACTCATGGATCTTTTCCGAGCTCCAGGCTCCTGTTCATTCAGACCTCCTGCGGGGATTGCAGACTTCCATTATCCGTTGTGCCCAGCGAGCTCTTGATAAAGTCTAAGTGTGTCCTGTGCGATCGCCGACCAGGAAAACAGGTTCTCAACCCTATGCCTTCCAGCTGCTCGCATCCGCGCGCGCAGTTCGTGATCCTGCAGAAGACGGTTAATGGCTGCGGCCAGATCGCGCGAGAAACGATCGGGATCTACCGGCTCGAAATTGGGCGCAGCCTGACTTTCAAACGATACCAGTGTGCCTGTTTCGCCATCGGCCACGGCTTCAGGGATGCCACCAACCTTACTGGCCACGACGGGACAACCGGAGGCCATTGCCTCGAGGTTGATGATCCCGAACGGCTCGTAAATGGAAGGACAGACGAACAGTTCCGCCCCACTATAGAGTCTGACCAGGTCCTCGATCGGCACCATCTCCCGGCTCCAGTGCACTCCCGTCCTCCGTGTCTGGAGGACTCTGACAGCATCCGCCATCTCCCGGCCTATCTCTTCGGTGTCGGGTTCACCTGCACACAGGACCACTTGAACGTTTCTCTCGACATGGTCCAGGGCCCGGACGAGATGAATCACCCCTTTCTGTCGTGTGATCCTCCCGACAAAAAGAAGGTAAGGCTGCTGACCCGAGATCTGGTACTTTTCAAGAGCAGGCCCGGGGTCGGTTGGTTTGAAAACGTCCAGGTTGACCCCGTTGTAGATGACGTGAACTCGTGAAGGGTCGATTCCGTACACATCCAGGATTTCCCGACGGGTTCCTTCGGACACGGCAATCACCGCGTCTGCAGCCCTGATCGCTGTCCGCTCGATCCAGCTCGAGAGATCGTATCCACGTCCCAACTGTTCCTCTTTCCACGGGCGCAGCGGTTCCAGAGAGTGAGTTGTGATGACAAGCGGGATCCCGTAAAGGAGTTTGACCCACAGCCCCCCCAGCATGCTGTACCAGGTGTGGCAATGAACAATGTCGGCATCGACCGGGTCAGCCGCTACTGCAAGATTGATGGACACCGGTCCCAATGCCTTCTTCAGTCGTGGATCGGTATTGCCGAGAGCTTCGGTCCAGGGGCTATATCCGGTAACCGAAGGGGTGCCCTCGCTTTGCTCCAGTTTCTGGTCTCCGAAACAACGCACTTCGACATCGGCCAGAGCCGCCATCTCTCGAGCCAGGTGCTCAACGTGTACTCCAGCACCGCCGTAGGTATAGGGCGGGTATTCGCGAGACAGGTAGAGGATCTTCATAGCTGCATGATGATATCACTGGGTGGTCTTGGGGTCTTGGGTCTTGGGTCTTGGGGTCTCAAAGTTTGGGAGCGAGACAGTTGGAACCGTAAGAACCACTAAATCACTAAATCACTATGTCTTCTTTGTGACTTCGTGTTTTAGTGGTTAATAGAAACCCTACTGCGGTTGAGTGTCACCAGCTATAGATTCGTAGATGATTCGAAACTCTCTCCGCTCTGGGTCCAGTTTGGTCGCGGCGGCAAATTCCTCCAGGGCCTGGCTCCTGTTGCCCTGTGCTAAGTAGACATTTCCCAGGAGATTGCGAAGATCAGGGTTGCCGGGGCGGAGTCTCTTAGCCTGCTCAGCATGGGATTTGGATCGTCCTAGGTCCTTTCTGGCGTACCAGTAGAACGCGGTCAGGAAATGGGTCTCTGAACATTCGGGGTCGAGCTCAAGTAATCTGTTGAGGTGATCGTAAGCAGGCCGCAATTGGCCCAGCCTGAAGTAGATCTTGGCTAAACGGTTGTGAGCGATCCAGTTCCGCTCGTTATTCTGCAACACCTGTTGAAACACTTTTGCTGCAGGTTCAATCTCACCTGCTTCCAGAAGTTCTTGCCCTTCGGTCAGTTCCTGGGCGAGTTCCTGCTCGCCCAGCTGATCCGCCAGGAGTTCCTGGTACCTGGCCATCGCCTTCTGGGCCTCGGCCATTTTCCCTACTTTTCGGTAGGCGTCTCCGAGATCGAAATAGAACCGGGCTGTTTCAGGATCAGACTTTGCCGCGCGTTCGAGGGCGGAAACGGCTTCTTCATTCCGGCCGAGCACCTTCAAGGCGATTCCAAGATTCTGAAGATATTGCGGGTTCCGAGGCTCCAGCTCGACTGCTCTCCGTGACATCCTCTCGGCGGCCTCCGGGTTGTTTCCTAAACGGCAGACCTGGCTGAGGCCGTCAAAAGCCGGTGCCGACATCGAGTTCCTCTGGGCGACATATTCGAAGGAGGCCATTGCCCCTTCGAGCTGTCCCGCCTCCAACTGAATCTGACCTCTGAGCAGATTAATGCGTTCCCCGTCGGCACGGGCCCTCCTTTCGTAGAGTTTCAGGGCTTGAAGGGCCTCATCGAACCTTCTCTGGCGCTGGTAAAGCGTCGCCAGAAGCCAGAGCCCCTTGGAGTCGAGTTCAGGATCATTCTCAAAGGGGGAAAGTACGGTGGAAGCAATGACTGGTCGGTCCACTTTCTCGAGGCCCCGGGCCAGAGTGAGGGCATGATCGGCGGTTTGAGGACCGATCACGATGGCACCATGGAATTCGCCTTCAGCATCTCTCAGTCGGCCTGCATCAATCAGGACAAGTCCCGACAGTAAGTAAGGCCGAATGTCACCAGGGTTGTTCTGCTTGAACCGGTCAAAAGCGATCAGGGCCTGTTCGAAGTCTCCAGCCCGGGTAAAGTCTTTTCCGGCCGCGAGCTGATCTTGCGTCGTCTTCTGCAGGTGGTACGCGTGCATGCCGGTAAAGAGCAAGAAAGATAGAGTCGCTGCAACTAACTTCAGGCGCATCCTGCAGATAGCTTAGCAAACTCTCGGCCAAAGCCTCTTGTGAGTTGAATGGAGCAACCAGCTGACACAGAATAGGAGAGAGTTTTTATGGTGAGTTATCAGAGCCCCGAACGCAGTGAGCGATCATTTTCTAAGAAAGCTTGGCCTGGATCGTCGCAGTCGCTGAGGCTGTTCTGCATGCTCGTCATTGCTCTGAACATGGGGAGCTCGTCTTTGCCCCAGGGTTCTCCGGCTTCGGAATCAGTGCCCCTGTTCCGTGACGTCACAGCTGACGCAGGAATCGCGTTCCAGCACATGAATGGTCGGGCCGACCGCAAAGACTATATCTTTGAAGCCAAGGGCGGGGGCGCGGGTTTTTTCGATTACGACAATGACGGGTGGCTGGACGTTTTGATCGTTCAGGGCTCCACCCTGGAGCGAATCGGGGATCCGGAACTACACAGCGTTCTCT
>JAUVSF010000201.1 GCA_030597245.1 Acidobacteriota bacterium | reverse complement strand
GCTACGGCGCGACAGGTCCACCTTTGCTCTCCGAGCTACGGCGCGACAGGTCCGCCTTCGCTCTTTGAGCTACCTGTGTCTTGACCACACCCCACACCGCGCGATCCGGCATTTGTCATTTGTCATTTGTCACTTGTCACTTGTCACTTGTCACTTGTCATTCGTCACCGGTACTTCAACGGACTCAGAAATGTCTACAGCGCGAATGCCTCATCTGCCTACCAGAATTGACAAGATCGCGGTTCCGTGGAAACTTGGATACTTCATTGCGCAGACTCCCGAGATTGTCTGTTGATCGATCGAGGTGCAAACCATGGAACACGACGCCGTCGCTGTCATAGATTTTGGGGGGCAGTACGCCCACCTTATCGCCACTAAAGTCCGCCGCCATCATGTCCTGGCTGAGATCCGGCAGCCCGAAGACTCTACGGAGGATCTCCGGAGGTACAAAGGGATCATCATCTCGGGAAGCCCCGCTTTGTCCTCCCAGGGAGATGAGTCCAAATACAACAAAGAGATCTATGATTTGGAAATACCCATCCTGGGATTGTGTTTCGGGCATCAGGAGATTGCAAAGCACTATGGCGGCACGGTGGTTCACGGTGGCCGCGAGTGGGCCCAGGCAGACATGCATCTGGTTCGCGAGCATCCCCTTTTCGAAGGCCTCGGGCCAGTAGAACGTGTGTGGATGAGTCACTTCGACTCGGTGGCTGAGGTCGGTCCGGACTTCGAAGAATTGGGCTACACGATGATTGGTGAGACCGGGAAGATCCATCGTTACGCTGCCATCGGTTCCGACAAACTCCGTCGATACGGGTTCCAGTTCCACCCAGAAGTAGACGACACGGTCCACGGCGATGCCATGATCGCCAACTTTGTTATCAATATATGTGGTTGCAAGCCGACCTGGGTCATGGGTGGCTACCTGGAAGAGGAACTGGACCGAATTCGGCACCAGGTAGGTGATCGTTCAGTCTTTTTGCTGGCCTCCGGAGGAGTCGACTCGACTGTGGCTGCAAAACTGTTCGGTATGGCCCTGGGTACTGAGAGGCTTCGTCTCCTCCACATCGACAATGGCCTGATGAGAAAATCTGAGAGCAGAAGCGTTTTAGAGATGTTCAAGGAACTGGGGCTTGCCGAGAACCTCCATTTCGTTGACGCGACGCAAGACTTTCTGGCTGCCCTGGGTGATGAGGTGGAACCGGAGAAGAAGCGAGCCATCATTGGCAACACATTCATCGAGGTGTTTGAGCGGGAAGCAAAAAGGCTTGGAATCGAGGACCATCTGCTTGGGCAGGGCACGATCTACCCGGACACGATTGAAACCGGGGGCACTAAACGTGCCGACACAATCAAGACCCATCACAATCGGGTGCCGATTATTGGCCGAATGATTGAGGAGGGGAAGGTTGTAGAGCCCCTGAGCGAGCTTTACAAAGTCGAGGTTCGAGAACTTGGTGAAAAGTTGGGGATCCCGAAAGATTTGGTATGGCGCCATCCCTTTCCGGGTCCCGGCCTTGGAGTGAGACTGCTCTGTTCTTCCGGGCAGGACCCGATAATGCATCTTGACTCACTCTCAGCGAGGGTGGCCGAGGAAGGGGCCAGATTCGGAATCGATGCAAAAGTTCTTCCAATCAAGTCGGTCGGTGTGAAGGCAGACGTGCGCTCCTACGAACATCCGGTGATGCTGAGCGGTGGTGTGGAATGGGCACAGTTGTTGGAGGCTGCAGGTACGATTCTGAAAACCGCTAAAGGTATTAACCGTTGCGTTTGGAATATCGGCCCTGGGACCCCGAGTTCGTTCAGGCCTCTTCCCGCGAGCATTACGAGAGAGCGGCTCGAACTCTTGCGCGAAGTCGATCATCTTGTGATGGACGGATTGAGACGGCACGGGATCTACGACAGCATCTGGCAGTGTCCCACGGTTTTGGCGCCGCTTGAAATTGATGGCAAAGGTGAGGAACTTTGCATCATTCGTCCTGTCCACTCGGAAAGAGCGATGACAGCGTCAGCTGCCCAACTCCCTCCAGCTCTTGTCCGCGAGCTTCAGGAGAGCATTTTGCCCTTGCCCGGGATCTCCGGTCTTTCACTGGACCTCACCTCCAAGCCTCCCGGTACTATCGAGTGGGAGTGACCTTCGTTTCTTAGGGTTGAGTTGATGGGCGAAAACCGCTGAAATCGACTACTTGAAGAAGCTCTCTCTGGCCCCTTCCAGAATGGCGACCACAGCAGGATGTTTAACTCTTCTCTCCAGGGATATTGCGAAAAAACGTTCCTTCACCTCCGGCAATCGACCAACGTAGTGGACGCCGTATCTTCGCTGGACATCTTTTGCAATCACCGATGCGACCGGGATCAGGCCTAGCCCGACCTGGCCGAAGACCTCCTGCAAAGCACTATCGTCGAACTCGGCATTGACCACCGGATAGATCTGCTTCGAGTCGAACCAATAGTCGAGTGATTTTCGCAGGGCGGTCTTCTGAGTTGAGAAGAGCATAGGTGCTCCGTCGAGGGATTCGGGGAATCGCTGTCGGTATTTCCTGGCCAGTCTCTCGGAGCCTGGAACGGTTACGTTGCATTCTCCGAGTATGTGGCTGAACGCTCTAACTCCGACGTCAGAGCTGATAGGGCTGTCCGATAGCACGACATCCAATTCATGCAAAGAGAGTTGGGCCATCAAATTGTTTGGTTTGCCCTCAGAACAAATTAGATGTACCGGTTCACTCAGTTTCAGCGCGGGTTCAAGTAGATGATAGACAATCAGCTTGGGAACGACGTCGGCGACACCGACTTTCAGCCTCTGCGGTTTTCCCGCCGGCTGTCCTCTTAACGTGTCGAGCAGTTCGTGTCCCAGCGAGCAGATCTCATCGGCATACCTGTAGACGAGGTGCCCTGTCTCGGTTAGCACCAGGCTGCGGCCGACTCGGTCAAACAGTCTCTCGTCCAGTCGCTCTTCAAGGGTCCTCAGCTGAGCTGATACAGTCGGCTGTGCCAATCTGAGCTTTTTGCACGCCTTTGTAATCGTCCCTTCTTTCGCCACTGTCCAGACGTAAAAAAGGTGATGGTAGTTAAGCCACTCCATAGTGTGTATTGTACATAGATTATTACTATGGTTGTGAGAAAAATCGACGGAAGGATCTATTGTGGGGGCTTGGGGGATTGGGGGATTGGAGTACTGGAGGATTGGGGGATTGGAGTATTGGGGTACTGGGGTACTGGAGTTTTGGAGTCTTGGGTCTTGAGGTCTTGGGGCTTGGTACTTGGGGTCTGAGGGTCTCGAAGTCTCGAGTCTAGGAGATGGGGAAAATTCGAACGACGAACGGTCGGACCTGAGAACTGGGCCTAACCACTAAATCACCAAAACACAAAGCAATGATTATTCTCGTGCTTTTGTGACTTAGTGGTTAATCCCTCAGTCGCCGGTTTTACCGATTACCGATAACCGATAACCGATTACCCATCCCCTCCGCTCTCCCCCTGGGATAGAATGATCGCGGCTCGACTCTGGTAAAGAACTATGCTTGTTTACACTGACAGCATCGGTTACGGAGAAGGCTACTTGCGTGGACAGTCGAAATGGCGGCCGGTCGCAGGGAACGAGTTAACCGGGCCGATAAGGGAGTTGGCCGAGAGGCTCTTTTCGGGTGAGACTCTTCACTGCGCAGAGATAGCTCCTCTCGATCCGTGGCGCTACCTGCTTCTCGTCGAACAGGCGGATGAGTCACAGTTCGACGTTCTAACCGATTTATCTTCGAGTGCTCCTGAGCTTCCAACTGGAATCCTCTGCTGCGCCGGTTCAGGCGAGAATTTTCACGGTTTCAGAAACCGGGCCTGGGTCGCGGTTCCCGGAAATCTCCACCTGTCGGTTTTCTTGCGGCCTGGGCGGGAGATCGAAGGAAGTGGCGTCGCGTTCATTGTCCTGGCGGTCGTTTCCGTTCTGGAAGCTCTGGATTCACTCGGAATACTCACCGGAAAGCCAATGGTGAAGTGGGTGAATGACATTCTGATCGGAGGTTCGAAGCTGGGGGGAGTGCTGGCCCACGTTCAAACTCAGGCGAAGACAGTCACCTCTGTAGTGTTAGGGATCGGGCTTAACCTGGAGACTCAGCCTTCGGTCTCTCCAACGCCGTTTGTCCCTAAGGTGGCCGCGCTCTCAGACTTCGTGGAAGACTCGAAGCTCTGCAGCCCTCACAGGGTTCTTGATGCGCTCGTCCACTGTCTGGCGCAGAACTACGAAAAGTTGGCGACGCACGGCCTCTCGGAGTTACTCGACATTTACCGGAGGCGATCGCTTGTAATTGGGGAAGTTGTCACCATCTATGAGGATTCAATTGAGAATAGGCCGAGAGAAATTGCGCGAGGAAGGGTAGAATCGATAGGCAGAGGGCTTGAACTGTTCTTAGAAGGCGTCGAAGCGCCTGTCTTCAAGGGGCGGCTGGTCCTGTGATGACAAAGGTGCCGGCTGGTGGACCTCGCAGACCAAAAACTTGGGAGTTGTGGCGGGGAGGCCAGTGCTTTAGGATGGACTTGCAAGTGCGATAGACTCTGGAGTAAATGATGCCATCACCCGATATGCTGACCGTCTGCAGCGTAGCTTTTGTGGCCACTTTCATTCTTCTCACTGTATTAGCTGTGATGATGCGGTTGCTCATTATCCTGTTCCCAGCGAGAAAGGAAGAGTTCGACCCAGCGACTCTGGCGGCATTAGCTGTGGCAGTTGAATCCACATTTCCCGGCAGGAAAATAGTAAGAATCGAGAGAGAACCATGATCTTCACGAAAACACCCAAGACGATCCGAGTAATGTTTACTCCATTCCGAGATGGACTTCAGAGTTCGTTTGGCGGCAAGGTACGACTTGCCGATTTCCTCCCAGCGATGGAAGCCTCTGTAGGTGCGGGCATTCGGCATTTTGAGTTCGGTGGCGGCGCCCGTTTCCAAGCTCCTCTGTTTTACCTCGGAGAGAATCCTTTTACGACGATGGAGAAGATCCGTGAGGCCGTCGGTTCAGAGATCGATCTCCAGATCCTGACCCGCTCTGTCTCGGGAGTCACCCTGACGACTCAGTCAATCGAGGCTTTGGCTCTCCAGGCGAAGTTGATGGAGAGTTCTGGGACAACCTGGGATCGGAACTTCGACTATATGAACGATGTCCGCAATCTGATCAACACCGGAAGGCCGATCGTCGAGGCCGGGATGCATCATCAGGTGTGCATTGCGTTGATGGGTCTGCCTTTTGCTTCCAGGGAGGTCCATACGGCGGAGTTCTACATTGGTCTCGGTCAAAAGCTGTTGGATAGTGATGTTCAAATAGACAGCATCTGCCTCAAAGACGCCAGCGGCACCTGCGACCCCAGGACGATTTACGAGACTGCAGTGGGTCTCAAGCGGCAAATGCCTCCTGAGATGCCTCTCTGGCTGCATACTCACGACACGGCGAGCATGGCCGTGGCTTGCTATATGGCGGGCATCCAGGGAGGGGTGGACGGTATCGATTTGTCGGTTCGGCCGATGGCCAGCGGGACTGTTCAGCCGGACGTGCGGTCGATGGCTCACGCACTGAAAGGGACTGGTTATTCGTTGGACATTGACGAGACCAGGATGCCCGAGATCGAAGACCTCTTGAATGAGGGGATGAAAGATTACAGCTTCAATCCCACGACTACGACGGCAGACGCACGGGTCGTCGGTTTCCCCATGCCGGGTGGCGCTATCGGTCCCAATGTCCACATGATGGCCAAGGCAGGCATTCTTAACAAGTACGGCGATGTCCTTGAAGAGTTCCCGGTTGTTGTAAAGGCTGGTGGAGCTTGGACAAGCGTGACACCGGGTAGCCAGCAGTACTGGCTTCAGGCATTCAACAATGTGATGTTTGGGCGTTGGGAGAAGATGGACGCCGGTTACGGCCGGTCTGTTCTTGGGTATTTCGGGAAGACCCCTCTTCCCTCGGACCCTGAAGTCATCAAGATTGCCTCGGATCAACTGGGGCTTGAGGTGTTTGACGGGGATCCGTTGGAAGCTGCTCCGAAGAACATCGAACCAGCGAAGAAGGCGCTCAAGGAGTACAACCTTCCCGAAACGGATCAGAACGTGTTTCTTGTCCTCTCAGCGATGGTGCCCGGAAAGAAACTCGAATTGAACGAAGGCATTCGGTTGCTGACTGGGAAAGGGAGGATCGATATTCCGCTTAAGGCGAAAGCAGTGGAAGAGACGAAGGCTGAACCTGCTCCGGCAGTAAGCTCGATCGCGGCTATTCCATCTGGTCCGGTTACGACCCGGTGTACGGTGGAAGAGAATGGCGTAGTTCGGACCTTCGTGGTTACGCTCGAGCCGGTCGGTGAGGAGAAGGAGACACAGAGCTCAAGCGATGTGAAGCCCGCAGCCTCTGCCGGCACTCCAGTCTTCTCTGCATTCTCCGGGATCGTTGAAGTGGTCGATATTTCGGTCCGAGTAGGGGACAAGGTGGGCAAGGGGCAAGTAGTTGCAGCCGTCGAGGCCATGAAGGCTACTCACGACATCAAGGCGCCCTGTCCGGGAGTCGTATCTTCTATCAACGCTTCAATTGGCGAAGAGATCGATGCATCTAAGCCAATCATGGTGATCTCGTAATCAGGACTACGGAATGGATGTCTACCTGAAGCTTTTCCACGAATCCGGAATTGCGAATATCGGCTGGGGAAACCTGGTTATGTTCGTCATTTCCGGGATCCTCATTTATCTCGCAATAGAAAAGAAGTATGAGCCACTCCTCCTGATCCCAATTGGTTTCGGCATACTGCTTGCGAATCTTCCCCTCGCACAGATGGGTGCTCACGAAAAAGGGATCATCGGTCTTATCTACGAAGCCGGCATCAAGACCGAGCTCCTGCCTCCAATCATATTCCTCGGAGTTGGTGTGCTAACTGATTTTCGGCCCCTCTTGGGACGGCCGGTGACATTTCTGCTCGGAGCGGCCGCTCAGCTGGGAATCTTCGTGGCTGCGCTGGGAGCTGCCTATATATTTGGCTTCTCTCTCCGGGAAGCCGCCAGCATTGGAATCATTGGAGGTGCAGACGGACCTACATCGATTTTCCTTTCCAGCCAACTGGCACCCCACCTTTTGGGCCCCATTGCCTTAGCTGCATATAGCTACATGGCCCTGGTCCCGGTAATCCAGCCTCCGATCCTTCGTTTGTTAACGACTCGCAAAGAGAGATGGATTCCGGTTTCAGATGCAATTCCGGTTTCGAGGACTGCTGTAATCCTTTTCCCAATCTGTACCGGACTTTTGGCATCACTGGCTGTTCCCTCCAGCGCGCCACTCGTCGGCATGCTAATGTTCGGCAACCTGATCCGGGAGAGCGGAGTAACGGAGCGTCTGCGGAAGACAGCGGGGGGAGCGCTGATCGATACTGTCACGATCTTTCTCGGTGTTACCGTGGGTGCAACAATGGAGGCCAGTCGCTTCCTGGATACTCGGACCCTGGCGGTTTTGGCTCTTGGTATTGTCGCCTTCGCGTTCAGTACGGCCGGCGGAATCCTCTTTGCCAAGGGCCTGAATCTGGTCCTGCCGAAGTCGAACAAAATAAACCCGTGTATCGGTGCGGCCGGTGTCTCGGCTGTCCCCATGGCGGCACGAGTCGTGCAGAAGTTCGTTTCGGATGAGACGGATGGCGAGGTGAATCCGTTGATGGCGGCCATGGGACCTAATGTCGCCGGTGTCATTGGTTCGGCTATGGCTGCGGGTGCGTTTCTCACTCTATTGAAGTAAAGGTTTCTCGGGTCTGGGTGCTGGGGGCGGTTGTGTCTGTTGTCCTGATCGACACTGTCGCCGCCAGGCTTTCAGCACCACACATTGAGTTCGTTTGCGGATCCTGGTATCGCCCCTGCAGAGCTCGTGCTTTTCCGCTTCCTCGGTTGCCGTACGACTCCTTCGGTTAGTTACGCCGGTGATTCAGGTCACTGCTGGCATGGACGTCGAACGAAGATACTTAGAGTGAATGTACGTTTTGGATACGCAAAAGGGCTTCAGCCTGATTTCAATTCTGGCGGTCCTGGTGATTGGAGGGCTC
>JAUVSF010000146.1 GCA_030597245.1 Acidobacteriota bacterium | reverse complement strand
TTCCCGAACATCCACCCTTGATCGTTGAAATGGCACTTCGTCGGTCACCTGACCAGATGGATTGGAGTGTGGATCCTGAGGAGTTCGTGACAACTGTGGCGGAAGGGGGTGCAGACGTCGTCGGCATGAACTGTTGTAGCCCTTGGGATGCTGTAGCATTTGTTGAGGCAGTTAGTGAGTTGAGCATTGTGCGCGAAGGACAGGTTCTGCTCTCCATAATGCCGAATGCCGGAGGTTTTCAGCGGATCGACAACCGGTACATGACAAGAGTTAATCCGGAGTACATGGGAGGTTTGGCGCGCACACTAGTTCAACGTGGAGTAGCGCTGGTGGGAGGATGTTGTGAGGTCCACCCGAAGCACATTCGAGAGATGCATAATTTCCTGCATGGCTATACGGCTGGAAAGGTTGTTCTGGAGGCGGGCCCCGAAGCAGCTCTTCAACCGATTGGTGATGGAGAGAAGAGCGCCAACGGTCCGTTTTCGCGCAAGCTGAAGGCCGGAGAGTTTGTCGTCAGTGTAGAGATTTTGCCATCCCGTGGAACTGCACCTCACGTGTTGCAGCACAAGGTCGATTTCATCGCAGAACTCGCTGAATCTGGTTTGGCTGACGCGGTCGATCTGACGGATGGGTCAAGGGGAATCCCATTGATGCCCCCGGGTGATTTTGTTGGCGTCGTTAGACATGCCCTGGAATGGGACGGCCAAACAGGTGACAAACTTGAATTCATACCTCACTTCACGTCCAGGGATGTGGCATTGATGGGTCTTCAGGCCAGACTGATCGGCTTTCACGCCCGGCGGATACACAACGTCTTGTTTATCACCGGGGATCCCCCCAAGATGGGGCCTACCTATCCGCCCTCGAGTGCTGTTTTCGACGTAGATTCGGTTCAGATGATTCAATACGTACACAGCTGTCTCAATGCCGGAGTCGATTTTGGGGGCCGCCCACTGGGTCGTAAGTGCGATCCCCGGACACATTTCACGGTGGG
This sequence comes from Acidobacteriota bacterium, assembly GCA_030597245.1. Classification (GTDB taxonomy): domain Bacteria; phylum Acidobacteriota; class UBA6911; order RPQK01; family JAPXNP01; genus JAUWTT01. The sequence goes on along the minus strand of JAUVSF010000146.1, from coordinate 8,726 downwards.
TGCCGGGTTTGAGCCGGAAGCCCTTGATTTGGAGCGAGAGACGGAAAAGCTGCGCCGGAAAATTGATGCAGGAGCCGATTATGTGATGACGCAGCCAGTATTTCGCGAGGGACCGTTGGAAGTATTGAGCCGTATTCGGGAGAGAACGCCGATCCTTGCGGGGGTAATGATTTTGACCAGCCTGGATCACGCCAGGCGAGTTGCCCAGGTTCCGGGCGTGATAATGCCGGAGTCGGTGATCGAAAGACTAGCTGCCCTACCTAAGGTTGAGGACCAGGCGAAGCTCGGAATTGAGCTTGCAGTCGAGCAGGTTCGAAAAACGAAGGCAGAGGGATGGGCCGGCCTGTACCTGATGTCTCCTTCTTCTGTTTCACCAATCATAGAGGTGCTCAAGGCGGGAATCGTTGAACGGTGAGCGGTGATCGGTAACCCCGTGGCGCCCAAGAATGCAACCGAATCCCAACTGCTTGATTCGTGGACAGTTATCGAAGCGCTCTGATACCGGTAGACGAGCGAAACAACGAGCCTCTCGCCGTTCGCAACTGGGGTATCAGCCCCGAAATCGAACTTACAAGTGAGTATAATCCAGGCTCATGTCCGTCTCCGCCTCTCCATTACACTTTTTCCTGTTCACCTGCCGGCTGGATCAACCGGCACCAACAAACGGTCATTGAGTATCTCCAAGAAGAGAACTGTATTCTGAAGGCACAACTCCGCGGGAAGCGGCTTCGTCTCACCGACGATCAGCGACGAAGGTTAGCGGTGAAGGGCAAAGCGTTGGGCCGAAAGATTCTTGGCGAGGTGGCAAACATCGTCCCCCCCCCCCGACACGATCCTGGCTTGGCACCGGAAACTGATCGCCAAGAAATGGGATTACAGCACGAGGAAAAAGCGCCCGGACCGTCCCAGAACCATCGAAACGATCCTGGAGCTCGTCGTGCGGATGGCCCTTGAGAATACCAGCTGGGGCTACACCCGGATTCAAGGATCCAAACCAAGCTCAGAGCAGAACTTGTGCGTCGTGCCTGTTCTTGGACAGGACGCGTTCCCGCTGCGGTGTTGTAGTGGGGCCGACTACGAAGATCCTCTCCGGTGATGAGCTGCCCACAACAGCATACGTTTCAACCGTTTGCGCCGCATCTTCACACTATTTGAAACCTGCCGAGGTAAGGAGTTCTGAGCCTACTCCTGCAAAAGCGGCTTCAGTGTGGTTTCTGAAACGTAATCGACGTCCTGGCTTCGCTCGAGAAACGGGGAAACGTCCCGGCGGGCTTGTTCCCAGTCGACCGTTTCCAATTTCCTTCGAATCAAGTCTCGCCAGTTTTCCGGCGTTGCGGCAGGTCCGTCCCATCCGGTCTGTTCTAGCGCATGATTCAGTTGAACGAGGTTCGGGGCCGGCCAGTCCGGATCCGAAAGGTACCAAGCCAGATCGTAGAGGTCGCGTCCCTTCGTATACCTGCGGGACAGCACGGAATGCAGCTTGCCGGCTAGCAGCGAGGAGCGGTCGTGGTGCAGTAGATTCAGCATGACGAAACGTCGGACGACACGTCTCTCCGTACCAGCGCCCGCCGGTGGGTTGCAATCGATCTCCACCCTGATGGTGAACACCTCGTCTTCATGCGGAGAGATCCCCAGCTCGTAAAGGAGTCCCCGGAACTTCACAAAGGCGGAGGCAACCGCAGAACGGGCCTGGGAGCGGACTTCGACTCGATAGGCTTCTTTCCGGAGGTCGGATTGTACCGACTGCATCCGCTCCGTGAATCGCGCGTCGATTTCGGGCAAGACTAGGGAGAAATCGAGATCTTCGGAATAGCGGGGCAGCCCGAAGAGAAATCGCAGGGCCGTGCCACCCAGGAATGCCCAATTCGCGAAGGCACCATGGTCCTGCAAGGAAAGCAGAATTCGGGCCTGTAAATACTCCCTCGTCAAACTGCGGCGTCGAAAGGTGTTGGGTTCTTCGCGGAGCTGATCCAGGAGCAAGGGTTTCATGAGTCGTCTCTCTCCCATGCTTCAAGAAGCCGCCGCACGGCGCGCCGGACCTTGGCCGAACCGCTCCGGTCGGCCGTCAAGCGGAGCTGGCCCGTATCAAAGCTCTCCGGGCGCGTCAATCGCAGTTCACGAAGAAAGGCCGTATGGTCGCTGTGTGGGGTAAGGTAGAGAAGGTCGATCAACGCCTTGTACGGGTCGGCCAGCAAGGCGAACTGACCGGGGGCCATCTCTCTTTCCGTAAAGCCATAGAGCAGCCGAAGGGCGATGTGGCGGAACTGGAAACGGCCGACCGGGGTATCGAGTTCTTCCGGGCGGCCCGTGGTGATACTGGTGGTAACCGGTACGTATTCCGGGATCATGCCGTAGTGAGCCAGAGCGGACTGTAGGCTGACGTACGACGCTTTCTTCAGCAGGTTGGCGGTCGTGAAGGGATGCGCCGGCCTCAGACAATAAGGCTTTGACAGCGCGTATACCCCTCGCCTTAACTGGATGACGCGTCCACGTTTCACCCAGCGGTCCAACTGCCTTCTAACGTCGGCCGGAGAACGCTCTCCCGCCAGGATTTGACCGGTTCGAAACAGCCCACCCGGCCCTACTTTTTCTACCAATTCCTCGAACCTCATTGCACTATTGTGACACTAATGTCTATTTAATGCAACCAGACCGCGGACTGACACGCGGCCAGTGCCATAGGAGTCACCACTTCTTTTCAGACCGAGTTCCCAATGCTGACCCGAGGAAGAGAAACCTCCCTATACTTTTCGACCTGTCCCACCGAAAAAACCCATCCGGCCGGAAGGGAGCCTGTGCGCAAGCTGAGGTGATCGCCAGGCAAGGATATTTGAGCGCTCGTGTCCTACAAGCACAATGGACCAACGGCAAGAGTCAAGTTAACGGGCCTGATTCTGGCTATTGAAAAGGGCTGATGGTCAGATCTATTCAGTGTAAGACGGATGTTGGGGAACAGAGCGGGAGCTTCTGCTTCTTACGCTGCCACGCGTTCGTAGCGATGGTGTAGCCCGCCGCAAACCGGAAACGAGATCAGTCTGATTGGCCCCTGAACCAGCTCGCGTTTCTTGGTGGCAACAGGGGTGTCGCCGTTCAGTCCAAGATGGGGCCGAGAGGCATGGTAGTACCGCTCAATGTATTCCCTGAGTAAACGGTTCAGGTGCTTTTCATTGAGTACGATGACGTGATCGAGCAACTCCCGGCGTAAAGTACCCACAAACCTCTCGACGTAAGGATTCTGCCAAGGACTTCGGTACGCCGTGCGCACTTCCTCAATACCGCAGCCGTCGAGGAACGCCCGGACTCCGTGGCCGTAAATGCCGTCGTTGTCGCGGAACAAGTATCTCGGCCGGCGACCGAAAGGCGTGGCTTCCCGCAGTTGTTGAATGACCCATTCCATGGAGGGATGATACGTCGTGGCGAAATGAATCACCCGCCTGCGACCATGTTCGAAAACCACGAACACGTAGAGAAAGGAGAAGTTGGCCGTGACCACGGTAAAGAAGTCCATCGCCCAGGAGACCTCCAGATGGTTGCGGAGAAATGGCAGCCAGGCGGTTGGCTTGTCAGGTGGAGTCTTCGGACGAAGCATGTACTTGCGGATGGTGTCGCTCGAAGGAGGGTCAGAGTCGAGCAGTCGCAAGGTATCCCGGATTCGATCAGCACTCCACAAAGGATTCTCTCGGTTCAGCTGGCGAATCAGATCCCGCATCTCCTTCGCTATGGGAGGCCGGCCAGGCTGTCTCCTCGACTTCCAGCGCCAGTAAAGGCGAAACGCTCGGGTGTGCCATCTCTTGACCGTCGCAGGCTGCATGAGATACGCCATTTGATGCCATGAACCCCACACCCTCGACAGCAACACCCACAACAACCTGAAAGCCTGGGTGAATCTGGGCCTCGGCTGATTCTTCTCCTCGATGCGACGCTTGTACACGGCCAACTGGCTTTCTGCGGCCAACACTCGTGCCGCCAGAGTCGCCCGCGGGCTGATAAAGGCCCGTAGGAACGTGTAGATGTATCCAGCAGCTTCCCTAAGTGCAGAAATCGTCCTGAGGATGGTCTGAAACAGGCCATAAATCATGCGCATGGCCCGCAGAATACGGGGTGACAAGCACCTACTCAAGAATTCCGTAACTCATTGCTGTACAAGGCTGACGGTATTTTTCGGGGGGACAGCCCAAAGGGCTCCTGATCCATACAAACACTATGACAAGGAGCGGTGAAACCGTCAAGCATACCGATGTCACCCAGGCTTTTGCATATAAAAGGATTCAACGTGTATTGTTGGGGCCGATCAGCAATGGCACCGTGGCTCAAGAGTCGCCGCCGGCCCGCGTCTCGGAGCTGGGCTCTGTTGGTGGCGCGACTCCAAGGCTCGTGGCCGCTGCAGTGCGCCGCTTGCGCAGGTTGTACCATTCGGCATCCTCCTTCGCTCTTCGAGCAACGGAGGACAGGTCCGTTATCCGGTCCCACCGATAACCGATCACCCTCCTTCGCTGAAGCTATGGAGGGCAGGCCGATCACCGATAACCGGTTCGTCATTCTCTACCCCATGGGCAGCAACTGGCTCAATACCAGCACCTCAAGAAGCCCGCTAACCCCGATAACGACCAGCAGCGGTGTCCAGGTCGTAAGAGTCTCCTTTTCTGTCAGTCCTCCCATCTTGCAGATCACCCAGAAGGCACTGTCGTTCATCCAGGAAATGACCAGAGATCCAAAGCCAATAGCAGCGAAAAGGTAAAGAGGATGGAAGCTAAGCTGGACTCCTTCGGCAAGGGACAGAACCATCGCCGACGCTGTGATCATGGCGACCGTACCCGACCCTTGAGCGATCTTCATCATGCTCGAAAGCAGCCAGGCCAGTATGATGAGCGCTAATGCTGAGATCTGGTCCCCACCCGCAATGTTGCTCAGCGCCTCTCCAATCCCGCATCGGTAGAGCATCTTACCGAAGGCACCGCCCGCGGCTGTGATCAGAATGATCATACCGGCGCTCATGATCGCGGGTTCTAGTCTGTCTCTCAGTTGGCCGAACGAATAGTGCCGCTGTCTTTTCAGGAGGAACAGGGCGAATCCTGCCCCTGCGAGTAAAGCGAAGTTCTTGTTTCCGAACACAGCGCTCCAACCCAGGATCGGTTCGCCCAGAGACACGATCATCTGTTCATCCAGCGTCTTGAGAATTGAGTGCCCGGCAATCAGGACGACCGGAAGGACCACAGGCAACAGCGAAGCCACGAGCGAAGGGAGTTCGTGCTCTGAGCGTTGCACGATCTCCTCCAGATCGTCCCTCGAAGAGCCAGGTGCGTTGCGAAAGGGAATGTTCATCGTTCGGTTCCGCCAGTGCGCGAACAGAAGACCTATTCCCGCCGGAATGAGTCCCAGCAGGAATCCGCCCAGAATCGCTGTGCCGAGTTTCAGGCCGAGCGGAGAGAGGTTTTCAACCATGATCAGTGGTCCCGGTGTGGGGGGTACCAGAGAGTGGCTGACAACTGCTCCTCCGGAAATGGCCAGCACGTAACTGAGGTAGTCGCGCTTGGTTCGCATCCTCAGCGCCCGCGCCAGTGGAATCAACAGGAAGAAGACGGTGTCGAAGAAAACCGGGATGGATAAGAAGTAGCCGCTCCCCATTAATGATACTGCAGCCCTTTCCTGGCCCAGCAACCGGAGTAGTGATCGCGTGATCTTGTCGGCTGCGCCACTCTCCAACAAACACAGGCCGATGATAGCGGCAAGGACAATCACGATCCCAATGCTCGCGGCAGTAGATCCGAACTCCTGGGCAGTCAGCTCAAGGGCATCCAGGGCTTGCTGGGCAGGCGTCTGCGATTGCTCCATTTGCGTCTTGAGTTCCGAAGGAAGCATCTCCATGGCGTGCTGGAACTCAGGTTCGCCGCTCTCTCCGTCTGAATACCTCTTTTCCAGCTCCCGCCGAGATTCCCGAATCTGATCGGTCAGCCTGAGAGGGGTTGGGGAAAGGACTCCGACTGTAACAGCCGCCAGAATCAGGGCCAGGAAGGGGTGGAGTCGAAATACAGCAATAGAAACGATAATGAAGACTACTCCAACTCCCAGAACCACAAATTCCATAGGTCCACTCAGTCGTTACTACAAGCTACAGATCGACAATGCGCGAATTCCCGTATCCTCGTTACCACGGTTTGCTGAGCAGGCCGCCGTCGATCACCAGTACGCTCCCGGTGATATAGCTGCCAAGGTCACTCGCCAACAGGAGTGCAGGCCCCACCAGTGCTTCCGGTTCGCCCCAGCGCCCGAGGGCAGTTGCAGCGGCAGCAAGCGCCCTTTGTTCTTCTGTGAGCAGGTTGCGGGTGAGATCGGTGAGAAAGGGCCCCGGCGCAATACAGTTGACCGTGATGTTGTGGGGACCAAGATCCAGCGCGTTGGCACGGGCAAGGCCGATAAGGGCGGTCTTGGTCGTAGAGTAAGAGTTCCTCCCTTCCTTTGAGGCGAGTCCCATGATGGAGGAGATGTAGATGATCCTCCCCCAGCGCCGTTCTTTCATACGGGGGACCAAAGCCCGACTCAAGACCATTCCCGCTGACAGGTTCAGCTCGAGACTCTGATCCCAGTTCTCATCGGTCAGTTCGTCGATAGGTTGGGGGCGGTTGGCTCCAGCGTTGTTGACCAGTATGTCGACATGACCGAAAACGCTCAATGCTTCACGAGCGAGTCTTTCCGTTTCTTCTCGCTCACTGAGGTCGGCAACGACGAAGTGACCTCTGACACTTGTCCCAGAGAGAATGTCTTCCAGAGCCTGCCTTAACTCATCCTCATGGCGGCTGCTGATAATGATGTTGGCTCCGGCGAGTGCGAACGCGCGGGCCATGACTTTTCCGAGCCCTTTGCTTCCACCTGTCACCAGTGCCACGCGGTTTTCAAGATCGAACTTGTAGGTCATCGTCGATTCCTCCTTCATCCTCTTGGGGCGAGTCGTTGAGGTCAGTGTGTTCGAATAGGCAGTAGTTTACCTTCGAGATCGAATATCATCTCACCAGGCCTGGCTACGCTGGAGACCTGAGGATTGGTGCCAAGCTCCTCAACCAGGCTTTCCGAGGCCACAATGCTAGCCAGGCTAAGTGTGTCCTGGATACGGATCAATCGGATATCCCTGGCAGGGAACCCGTTGCCAAGTGACAGGGCCGCCTGCTCGATCGTTTCACGGTCTGTCGCGAACGTAATTGGAATCCGGGCGGTTGCTGTGTTTCTGGAAACCACAGCATTTGTGTACGTGATCTTTGAGTCCATCTTCTCAACCACACTTGAGCTACAGAAATCAGCCAGGCCTATGCCGAGGGCGTTTCCATGGGAGCCTTCATCGAGGTCCAGTACCACAATTCTAGTCACATATGGACTCTCCTGCCAGATCGAGCTTAACTCGAACCAGCGGCCAGTGATGTTTGGATCCATCCCTGTCCCACTGATGTTCTTCCCAATCTTGTCGATAATCAGGAGATCCAGATCGGTTACCGGGAGCGACGGCATTAGTTCGGCGGCTTGCTTCAAAAGGACCGGCTCATTGTCTAGAATCTGTGAGGCTTCCACGAGTTCCACGGCAGCGGTCTCGTGGTAGGCGTTTTCGATTACTCCCAGGCCGAAGAGGATCTTACCCGTATCAAGAACAAGCTTGGCTCTGGTTCGCAAAAGGTGTTCATGCTTGAGGCGTCCCACCCATGTGTGGAATTCCCGGGCACCATCTGCGTTTCCGAGGCCAACCGCCATCATTTTCAGAAGCCCGCTTCCTATTTCGCCGTGGAAGTCGGTATGGGGCTTGATGCGGTTGATGAGTATGATCCCGTCTGACTCGAATGCTGCCTTGTCGATCTGTACCGAAACTCCGTCTGCCGTGCTTCCAATATGCACACAATCAAGAGAGGAAACGATTCTTGCCCCTATATCTTCATTAATCCCGTAGTCCAGGAGAATCTGGGCCTGGCCCTTCGAGGTAGCTCCTCCGTGACTTCCCATTGCCGGAACGATGAAGGGTTCAGCTCCTAGCCCTCTCAGGACCTTGACGGTGCATCTGACGATCCGGTCCAAGCCTGCTATCCCTCGGCTTCCAACCGCAATCGCAATCGAGCATCCTTCCATGCGAGTGGATATGAACGAAGACTCACGGAGTTTCTGTGTGACATACTCCTCCAGTGATTCCAGCTGAGGGCGAGGGAATTGCTGCTTTACTGTAGCGACCCGAGGCAGTTCAATGGGCATCCTCTGATTGTAACGGAGGCGGGGGCAGAGCCCAAGGTGTGAGAGACTGTCTCGACTGTGGGGGCCTCGGTCGCGACAAAGCATTGGACCGGGTCCTGAAAGAACCCGGCTCCGCTTAACGCTTCACAGCGATCCACTCGAAGTCCCGGAGGGACGATGGCCTTCCAGGCCGTCACTACGGAGCCGATTCCCCTCAGGACCAGCTGGGAACTTAGCTTCCGCCACGCAACCTGGGGAGAAAAGCGGGTCAATGCATAGAGCGGAGAATTCGGACTAACATCGGATCGCATCTAATCTGGAAACCGAGTTTCGGGAGCCGCTGCTATACTCATCGCCGTAAGGAGATGAGACGGGTTGGCGGTTACAGCACGAATTAACACTCTAGAAGTCGAGGCACCAACGGGTTCGACCCTGTTCGACTTGGCTGGCGAATTGGGTATTCAAGTCCAGAACTCCTGTCAGCAGCAGGGCAAGTGCCGGGAGTGCCTGTTCGAAGTAGTGGA
>JAUVSF010000004.1 GCA_030597245.1 Acidobacteriota bacterium | reverse complement strand
CCCTTCAGTTCTCCGTTCAGGCTCTCCGTTTCAAAATCGAATTGGAAAAGGCGACCTTCAAATCGACGAACTTGCTCAACGCTCCTGATCTTGTAGGCATCAATCCTTCTGCGGGTTTCAGTAATCAGGTTCGAGACCAGGACGTCGATAATCCTTCGGATTACTTCACTGACTTTGAGTTTCTCTGCAGCTTCTCTGTATTCAACATGGACCAAGGCCCATAACTCGCGAAACAGAGCAAGGTTAGACTTCATCTGGTCCACCGAAAGTAATCCTGAGTCGTAGCCGTCGTCCAGATCCGCGGCGTTGTACGCAATCTCGTCCGCAGCATCGATCAACTGAGCTTCGAGGGGAGGGCGAAAACCAAGGCGGTATGAACTGATGTCAATGTAGGGTTCGTCGTCGGGTCCATAATCACGACTATGCTTGACAATTCCCTCCCTGACTTCAAAAGTAAGATTGAGTCCTCTGAAGGCAGCATACTTCTCCTCAAAATCCTCAACGATGCGTAGTGCGTGGAGATTGTGCTCGAAGCCTTCTCCACACCGTTTCATGATCAGATCAAGGACTCGCTCCCCTTCATGACTGTAGGGCGGATGTCCTATATCGTGACTCAGAGCCAGAACTTCACACAGATCTGTATTGAGCCCGAGCACTTTGCCGATCGTTCGGCTGATCTGTGCGACCTCGAGAGTATGAGTCAGCCGATTGCGAAAATGATCCGAATAATCCGGGGCAAATACCTGTGTCTTCCTCTCCAGCCGACGGAAGGCCTTTGTATGAATCACCCGATCACGGTCCCTCTGGTACTCGGAACGATAGAGATGGGGCCGCTCGGCGAATTGACGCCCCTCGGTATCCTCATCCCGCATCGCATAGGGAGCTAAACCCATAACGGACCATTATAGGGCGTCTTATGAGAAACAGCAGGGGGCAGGATTCGAGATGCAGAAATACAGGGGTGCGATTCCAGTTTCACTCGTTTTACGAAGGTACGAAACGGGCACAGGACCGAGCGGTAGCGAAGGCGCAGGCTGATGCAGTGTAAGGCTCCGGGACCGTGGAATACGAATGATCTAATCTGCTACACTTACGCTTTTCAGGTTGCGCCTGTAGCTCAGTAGGATAGAGCAAGGGGTTCCTAACCCCTGCGCCGCAGGTTCGAGTCCTGCCAGGCGCATTTCTGTCATTGGACAAAAGAACTTAGGACGAAAACTAGGGTACCTAACGGACCGGGGGATCTCGATCGCAGTCTAGACCCGCAATCTGGGGTCTGAATCCCACTGAGAAAGCAAGTGTCCCGGACACTGTTCGAGCCCCTAGCCCAGTATTGGACGGAGGAGGAACTCTCTTGGCAGCTAAGCGATTAACTCGCAAAGAGATCGTTCGGGAAGACGCTATTCGCAGGACTCTCACCGAGACGTCTGGTTGGCTTATCCGAAACCTAAACTACATTCTCGTGGCTGTGGGGTTGATCATATTGATAGGTGTGGTCACGGTTTTGTGGAGCAAATATCAGGAATCGAGGGATGCCAAGGTTCAGGTTGCATTCTCTGATGCCATGGAGAAATTTCATGCGCCGGTGGACGAGGAGGATCAGACCGACCCCGCACTGGATCCAAGTGCGCTCGATCAACAGACCAAGTACCGGTTTACAACCTCTCAGGAGAGATTCGAGGAGTCCCTGGAGGCTTTCAGGACTGTGGCTGATGAATACTCGGGCTTCTGGTTGGGAGGAATGTCCAGATATTACGCAGGCTTGAGCCTTATTGAACTGGAAAGGACCCAGGAAGCAGGACAAGAGCTGCAGATGGCCATTGATGAATCTTCCTGGACAGACGTTAAGAACATGGCCCGTAACGCCTTGGCTCAAATTGCGGTGGCCGAAGGAAACCATGAGCAGGCCGTTGAACTATACGAACGGATTGTCGCGGACCCTTCGGGGGGCTTGCCCGTGGATTTGGCTTTGATGCGTCTCGCGCGGAATCTGGAACTTACCGGTAATCTCGAGGAAGCTTTGACACGTTACAGGCAGGTCACCTCAGAACATGCAGGTTCAGCTACAGCTACTGCAGCACAGGCTGAAGTGCGTCGCCTCGAGTCATTACTGGGGAGGGAAGCTGTTCCGGAAGAAGTTCCAGCTGATACAGAATCGGAAGAGCTTGAGAGCTAACTTGGCCTGCGCTCCCGGCAATTATCCGGTTTAGTAGCAGGGACGGTCGCTGGATAACCAGACAATTCGGAGGGACGACTCTTGACATATCAGGAGATTCTGGAGGCTTACAATTTCAGGGGGATATCAGTCGCCATCACAGGCGGTGCGGGAGTCCTGTGCGGAGAGCTGGCCTGTACCCTGGCTGAATGTGGTGCCAGTGTGGCGATACTTGACAAGCGGCCGGATGGTTCAGAGCGATGGAGAGACCGGCTGGAACAGAGCCAAAGTCCTTACTTTGTCGAATACTGTGATGCGCTCGATAAGGAAAGCGTTGACCGGGCGTTCGACCGAGTCACCTCTGAATTCGGCAAGCTGGACTGTCTTATCAACGGGGCTGGAGGAAATAGCCCAAAAGCTACAACGGCACCCGAGTTGTCGTTTTTCGACTTGCCGGCCGAGGCACTGAGATTTGTGTTTGACCTTAACCTGCTCGGAACGATCCTCCCTTCGCAGGCCGCCGGAAGAATGATGGCCGAGCGTGGAGAGGGGATTATTCTAAACATCTCCTCTATGAACGCATTTCGTCCTCTGACACGTATTCCTGCCTATTCGGCGGCGAAGGCCGGTGTGAGTAACTTCACTCAGTGGCTCGCGGTCCACATGGCACAAGAATACTCTCCGACAATCCGCGTCAATGCTGTGGCTCCGGGATTCTTTTTGACGGAACAGAACCGGTTTCTGCTGATCGACTCTGAGTCGGAGAAACTCACTGCGAGGGGGCAGGCCATCATTGACCACACCCCAGCCAGGCGTTTCGGGGAACCCAGCGACCTGATCGGAGCTGTTCTCTGGCTCCTTTCTCCAGCATCTTCCTTTGTCACCGGTGTTGTCCTGCCTATCGACGGCGGTTTCCAGGCGTTCAGCGGAGTATAGGAGAGTTGCCATGCTAGTCGGTGCCGGTAACAAAGAAACTTACTTGCAGGCAGACGACATCCGACAGATTCTGAAAAAGACGTTTGCTCATCAGGAGATTGGAAACAAACGTGTCCTCGTAATCATCCCTGATAAGACCCGAACTGCCCCCATTCCCCTCTTTTTCAGACTCTTTCACGAAGTGCTTTCTCCGGTCACCAGGAAGTTGGATTACCTTGTGGCCCTTGGAACTCACCAACCCCTTAGCGACTCAGAACTCTGTCAGCTGGTTGGGATTTCTCCCCAGGAAAGGACAACAGAGTTCAGGAGCATCGGACTTTACAATCACCTTTGGGCTGACCCTGAAACTTTCGTGACGCTGGGAACTATATCCAAATCGGAGATTCAGACGATTGTCGGTGAGAGTATCCGGTACCTGCCCCACGATGCAGGACTGTTGCGCGACGTCCCGGTGACATTGAACAAAATGGTCCTGGACTATGATCTGCTGGTAATCTGTGGTCCGACATTTCCTCACGAAGTGGCCGGATTCTCCGGGGGTAACAAATACTTCTTTCCTGGAATCAGCGGTCCCGAAGTTATTAACTACTCTCACTGGCTTGGGGCCGTCATCAGCAGCTATGAGGTTATTGGAACGGTCGACACTCCGGTTCGCAAGATCATAGATCGGGCCGCTTCGATGATAGATGTCAAGAAGCTCTGCTGCAGTCTCGTGGTGAAAGGCGAGGGTGTTGCAGGAGTCTATACGGGCACTCCTGAAGAAGCCTTCCGTGAAGCGGCGAGTCTTTCCTCAAAGCTGCACATTCGCAGGCTTGCGAAGCCCGTAAAACGAGTTCTCTCGATCATGCCCGAGATGTACGACGATATCTGGACCGCAGCGAAGGGTATGTACAAGCTGGAACCGGTTGTCGAGGATGGCGGTGAAGTGATTATCTACGCTCCGCATATCAGCGAGGTGAGTTACTCTCATGGGCGGCTGCTCGACGAGATCGGATACCATACCTGCGAGTTTTTCGTGAAACAGTGGGACAAGTACAAGGATTATCCAGGAGGAGTCCTCGCTCATAGCACACACGTCCGGGGCCTTGGCAGTTACAATGCCGAAACCGGAGTGGAGACTCCGAGAGTCAGCGTGGTTCTGGCGACACAGATTTCCCCCGAGCACTGCGCAAACCTCAACCTCGGGTATATCGACCCTGATAAGGTGAACCCGGATACCTGGGAAGCTAACGGAGAGGGCTACCTCAAAGTCCCCAGAGCCGGCGAGATTCTTTACCGCCTGAATGAGGGCTAGGATCGGAGAACGTAACACCGGCATCCTTGCCGGCACCGGGGCTTCAAGCCCCGGAACAAAAAAGTCTCCAGGTTTCCGCTCCCCAACCGTCGCCAAGTTGGCGACTGCCGGCTGGAAGCCGGCGCTACGAACTCTAAGCCCCGCCGTCCCGGCAAAGGTACCAGCGTTACGGAAGCAGTCTTGGAACCCCTTGTACGGGTGACACACCCCGGAATTCAGTATTTCAATACCGAGAAAACCGGCAAATCCGAAGGGATTCTTGCGCGCCCATTGAGAAAGCTCAATTCGATCAGAAATGCTACTTCCGCCAGATCAGCATCAAGGGCCCTCGCCAATTCAACCGTGGCGGCTGCAGTGCCACCAGTAGCGATCAGATCGTCGATGATAAGGATTCGTTCGCCCGGCTCAACCGCATCTTTATGAATCTCGAGGGTGTCCGTCCCGTATTCCAACTCGTACGAAACACTGAGGGTCTCAGCAGGCAGCTTTCCCTTCTTTCTGACAGGTACAAAGCCGGCATTCAGATTGTAGGCCAACACAGGACCCAGAATGAAACCTCGAGATTCAATCCCCAGGACTTTGCTGATCCCTCTGTCAGCATAGCGCTGGGTGAACACATCGACTGCCGCTCGAAGTCCTTCCGGGTCTTTCAACAGAGTCGTTACATCGTAAAAAAGTATTCCGGGCTTGGGAAAGTCCGGAATCTCTCGAATTTTCTTCTTCAGTTCGTCCATCAAACTTCCTTACCTGGCAATTGAAAAAGTCTCAAATCCTTCAACTGGAACCTCTCGAAGCCGACACTCGGAAACAAACGAAAACGGAGGTCCTTTCCTTATCAAACGCTCCAGTTTCAGCACATCTTCTTGCCCCCCCTCGACATGCGCTTCAACATCCCCATTGTCCTTATTCCGCACCCACCCACCTAAATGCAAAGAGGTGGCGTGCCGATACACAAAGTAACGAAAACCTACTCCCTGGACTCTTCCACTGACTGTGCAATGATGCGCTTTCTTCTCCAAACGAGGCCTCTCTGTATCCCCGGGGCTTCGTAACTTCGGCCAAGAATGCTTTTCGGGCTTATTTGGTGATCAAAAATTCCGATTCGGAAACTGCACCGAAAACCAACGCCAGCCCATAGGGATTGAAAGGTAATGGTCGGGGCGAGAGGATTTGAACCTCCGACCTCACGGTCCCGAACCGTGCGCGCTACCAAACTGCGCCACGCCCCGCCAGTGCTTTGATAGTTGGAATCGTCTTTCTCGACTGCTCCAAGGACAGTCAATCCCCAGCCACTCCCCTGGTTTCCAACTTCGGCTGAAGTGTAAGGGGTCTACATAACATATTTCACGGCTACAAATCCACCGATGAGCAAGATAACGAACAGGATCACCAACCAGTTAAAGTATCGGTCAATGAAGTCCCTAATCCCAGGTCCCAACCACCAGATCAACGCCCCGATCAGGAAAAATCGAGCACCTCGACTCACGAGAGAAGCCAGCATAAACGTAGCAAAATTGATCTGGAACGCCCCCGCCGCAATCGTAAACACCTTGTACGGGATCGGAGTAAAACCGGCAACCATGACCGCCACTGCATCCCACCGTTCGTAAAGCACCTTCACTGCAGCATAGCTCTCCTCAGCCGAATAGAAACCTATGATCTTCCGACCCACCAATTCGTACAATTCCCAACCCAGCAAATACCCGATGGAGGCACCTAAAACCGATCCAGCTGTACACACACCCGCAAAGCGCAACGCCTTCTTCGGGGCTCCGACTGCGAGAGCAATCAGAAGTACGTCGGGAGGGACGGGGAAAAACGAAGATTCAGCGACCGCAATACCAAATAGGGCCCAGCTCCCGTATCGACTCTCGGAAAGACCCAGAACCCAATTGTACAACCGTCGAAAGATGTTGACCTTTTCCAATCCCAAGATCAGCGGATTATAGCAGTTCTTACGGCCCTCTCTTCACATGCGCTGATACAGGGACGGCAACGCGGAGCCTAAGACCAAACAACTAAACCCACTCGCCGAAATTCAAGTCTTGGGGACGTTACCATCTCACGGCAAATTGAGAAATGCTATGATGACTTTTTCAGTCTTTCCTTTTTTTCATTTAAGTGTAAATACAGGGGAGTCCATAGCAGCATCTGACTGGAAGATTTGGCTTTATGGCACAGCTGTTTCATCCAAATATTAACATACTCATACGGATCCTGGTGGGTGTGGTTGTGGTGCTGGCCGCGGGCCTCGGCTTAGCGTACTATCAAGGCTATTACTCAGTGTACTTCAGCCAGGTCAACGTATTCCGCGAACAACCGGTGATGTTCAGTCACAAGCACCACGTGAATGGTTTGGGGATTGACTGCCGCTACTGCCACACGTCGGTGGAGGTAAGCTCCAGCGCAGGGATTCCTCCGACACACACGTGCATGGGCTGTCACTCCCAGGTTTGGACTGAAGCACCTATCCTGGAGCCGGTTCGAGAAAGCTACCGAACCGGGACACCTCTACAATGGGTTCGAGTCCACGATTTACCCGACTTTGTTTACTTCAATCACAGCATCCACGTGAAGAAAGGGGTTGGCTGCACTACGTGCCATGGCCAGGTTGACCAAATGCCTCTAATGATGCAGGTCAACACCTTGTTCATGGGTTGGTGCCTCGAGTGCCACCGAAATCCTGAAGACTATGTTCGACCTCGAGAAGAGGTATTCAGCGTCAGCTGGGTTCCACCTTCGAACCAGAAGGAACTGGGGCGAAGACTCGTGGAAGAGTATCAAATCAAAAGCCGTACCAACTGCTCGAGTTGTCACAGATGAGAACGAAGAAATCAAGGACTGTCAGTTTGGATCTGAGCAAGATACGGGAGAAGCTCGCAGGCGCGACAGGCCCGAAGTACTGGCGAAGCCTCGAAGAATTGGCTGATACAGAAGAATTCCAGACATACATCAAGCGGGAATTCCCTGAGAACGCCAACACCTGGACAGACCCTGTTGGTCGACGTCGATTCCTTCAATTGATGGGAGCATCTCTCGCCTTTGCGGGACTTAGTGCTTGCACCCGTCAGCCCGAGGAGCGCCTCGTTCCTTTTGTTCGTGCTCCGGAGGAGTTGATCCCCGGCAAACCGCAGTTCTATGCCTCAGCAATGCCCCTTTGCGGCTATGGTCATGGGGTCCTGGTTGAAAGCCATGATGGGCGTCCAACAAAAATTGAAGGGAATCCGCGCCATCCAGCCAGTCTCGGAGCTACGAGCCTTTACACCCAGGCCTCGATACTGGACCTCTACGACCCCGACCGTGCACAAGTGGTGACGAATGGGGGACGTGTTCGTACATGGGAAGTCTTGGTTGCCTCGCTCACGTCACAGATGGAACAGTTCCGCCTTAATAAGGGCCAGGGCCTGAGGTTTCTTTCGGGGACTGTGACCTCGCCTACTCTTGGAAGTCAGCTCGAGCGCCTTCTCGAACAATTGCCGGAGGCCCAGTGGCATCAATATGAGCCTCTGAATCTCGATAACATCCACGAAGGTTCGCGGGCGGCGTTCGGCAAATTCGCGAACCCCTGTTATCGCTTTGATGAAGCCCAAGTCGTCCTTTCTCTCGATGCTGATTTCTTGTTTACAGGGCCAGGAGCTATTCGCTACACAAAGGACTTCTCGTCGGCAAGAAGAGCTGGAGGGCCGAACCCGCGGATGAACCGACTGTACATGTTGGAGAGCTCTCCAACAGTCACCGGAACACTCGCCGATCATCGACTTTCGGTCAATCCCGGGCAGATAGAGGCTCTTGTCCTCCTCCTGGCTCGAGAGTTGGGGATAGAAACATCAATTCGGCGCGAGACGGAACTCGAGAGTGCAGCATGGATTACGGCTGCTGCTCGAGACTTGGCCCGAAACCGTGGAACCTCGGTTGTTCTTGCAGGGGATCATTTGCCCCCACGCGTCCACGCGCTAATCCATCTGATCAACCAGACTCTCAAGAATCAGGGTAAAACGGTACTCCTGACTGAACCCGTCGAGGTTCGCCCTTCCAACCAGGCTGAGTCGCTCCGAGAATTAGTCAACGGCATGGCAGCCGGGAGAGTGGAAACTCTTGTGATCCTTGGAGGAAATCCCGTTTTTGATGCACCAGCTGACCTGGAATTCGGGAAGAGCCTCCAGAGCGTTGGACTGAGAGTTCATTTGAGCGCCCAGCTGAATGAAACATCGGAACTCTGCCACTGGCACGTTCCCGAGTCACATTATCTGGAGGCCTGGGGAGATATTCGGGCGTTCGACGGAACCGTATCAGTGATTCAACCTCTGATTGAGCCCCTATATCGCTCCAAAACCGCCTGTCAGGTAATGGCCACCTTGCTGGGGGACAGTTCGATATCCAGTTACGACCTGGTCCGGCAGTACTGGCAGAATACGGGTGTTTCGATCGACTTTGAAATGTGGTGGCGCCGAACTGTGCATGATGGCTTAATTGAAGACTCCTCCGCCCCGGAACAACTCTTGTCCGTCAACCAGGAGACGGTTCTGGATGCGTGGGCCAACTCGGGCACCACAGAGGAGACGGGTTTGGAATTGATCCTCAGGCCTGATCCTTCGATACTCGACGGCCGTTTTGCAAACAACGGCTGGCTGCAGGAACTCCCTAAGCCGTTGACCAAACTCACCTGGGACAACGCTGCGCTTATATCGCCCGCGACTGCCGAGGAACTGAACCTCGAAAATGAACAGGTCGTTGAACTCGGGTATCAAGGGTCAACAATTCAAGCTCCTGTATGGATTCAACCGGGACACCCCGCAGGTGCCGTGACACTCCATCTTGGATACGGGAGGAGTACGGCCGGCCGTGTAGCAAAGGGCTGCGGGTTTAATGCCTACCCGTTCCGTTTATCGAATGCCCTTTGGGGTGGGGCAGGCCTCACATTGACGCCTACATCGGACCGGTACCCCCTGGCCTGTACTCAGCATCACTTCTCAATGGAAGGACGAAACCTGAGCAGGGAAGTCAACCTGGCAGAATTCGTAGCGAATCCAGGTGTCATCCATGAGATGGACCACGACCTTGGAGAGGACGCCGCCCTTTATCCCCCCTGGGAATACACTGGTTATTCGTGGGGGATGGCTGTCGATCTGAACTCCTGTATCGGCTGCAACGCATGTGTGATTGCCTGCCAGGCTGAGAACAACATTGCAGTTGTCGGGAAAGATCAAGTCTCGAAGGGGCGGGAGATGCCCTGGCTCCGCATCGATCGCTACTACAAGGGTTCCCTGGATGATCCCGATACGGTCCACCAACCTGTGATGTGTCAGCAGTGCGAAAATGCTCCATGCGAATCAGTCTGCCCGGTGGCTGCGACCTCACATAGTGACGAGGGGCTCAATGACATGGTGTATAACCGTTGCATCGGCACTCGTTACTGTTCGAATAACTGTCCTTATAAAGTGCGTCGCTTCAATTTCTTTCTCTACTCCGACTGGCAGACCCAGACACTGAAGTTGCAGAGAAACCCGGATGTGACAGTCAGAAGCCGAGGGGTAATGGAGAAATGCACATATTGCGTCCAGAGGATCAACCAGGCAAAGATCCAGTCGGAACTAGAGGACAGAAAGGTAGAAGACGGAGATATCGTAACGGCTTGTCAGCAGGTTTGCCCGGCGGATGCCATCGTTTTCGGCGATCTCAATGACCCGACAAGCCGAGTCGCCCAGCTCAAGAAAAACGATCGAAACTACACAATGCTTGACCAGTTCAACACGAGGCCCCGTACCAGTTACCTGGCTAGACTCAGGAACGCAAACGGGGAGATCTCGGAAAAGGAGGAGCAGGCCTGATTCGGAGAAACCGCGGACCCGCTTGAGAAATCAGTAATGAAGCACTACAGAGAACCAAGCATTGAGGCAGCCGAAACCGGAAAACCGAGCCGGAAAGGGCTTGTCTTTCTAGCAGGGCTGACACTGCTCTTCTCGTCTTGCAGACTCGACATGCACGACCAGCCCAAGTATGAGTCTTACGAGGCCAGCGAGTTCTTTGCAGACGGTCAGGCATCGAGAATTCCTCCCGAGGGCACGATACCTCAGGGTGGGCTAAGACAGGGTGAACTCCTCTATACGGGAAAGATGGACGGAGGAGACTCCGAGTTATTCCCCTTCCCGATCACGCAGGATACCCTGGTTCGAGGACAAGACCGGTACAACATTTACTGTTCGCCCTGCCACGACAAGGTGGGAACCGGGAGGGGCATCATTGTAAGGCGTGGAATGAAACAACCTCCTTCCTTCCACATCGCGAGGCTTCGGGAGGCGCCGCCGGGCTACTTCTTCGATGTGATGACGAATGGGTTCGGAGCTATGTTCAGCTATTCCAGTCGCGTCCAGCCGCGAGATCGATGGGCGATCGCGGCTTATATTCGTGCCCTGCAGCTCAGTCAGAATGCAAGCTACGGGGATGTTTCGGAAGAGGATCTAGAGAAGCTTGAGGAGGCCGCAACTGAATAGAGATTTGAAGAAAGGGCCCCGCGGAAGTTGAGGATCTTGATTCCACCACTCATGAGACAGGACTCGACAGGAACGATGCAGCCCGGGAGATTAGAGACAGGACTGTAACAATCATAATTGGCTCCTTCCTTAATTGGGATTGGAGTAATGGATAAATGGAGTAATGGGGTGTTGGAGTATATGAGTGAAGAGTTGGATTCAGAGAGTATCGGACAGGAAAACGAGGGATACGAAAAGTCAGACGTCGAAATCAAGGTGGTTGTTCTGTTTCTGGCGGGGCTTGCAGTCCTTTTGCTCGTTGTCATGTTGCTCATGACCGGACTCTATGACTTCCTTGAATTCAAATTTGAGCGGACTGGCACAGAGGTTTCACCACTCGTGGACATTGTGCAGATTCCTCCTGGCCCGAGACTCCAGGCCAATCCGGCTGAAGAGTTGGTGCTGGTTCAGGGCTGGGAAGAAGAGCGCCTGAATAGCTACCAGTGGGTTGACGAAGACACTGGGACGTTTCGTATCCCCATCGATCGGGCCATTCAGATAATTAGTGAAACTGGACTTCCTGCAAGAGAAAGCGGCGGGGATTCACCTGAGAAATAAGGTTTCAAGAGAAGGGCAGTAAGGAACTAACATGAGAAGGCTAATCACTATCGCAACAGTTTTTGCAGTTCTCCAATTGCCGCATGTCTTGGCTCAGCCCTCAGATGCCGGCTTGGACATCCTCGAGAATGTTGGACTGGACCAGAAACTGGGCTCCCAGGTCCCACTCGATTTAGAGTTCCTTGATGAAAGCGGCCAGAAAGTAACTCTAGGGCAGTACTTTGGGGAGAAACCGGTAATTCTCACCCTTGTCTATTACGAATGCCCGATGCTCTGCACGCTCATCCTGAATGGGACTGTGCGTGCACTCAGAGCCATGAACTTCAGCGCCGGCCAAGAGTTCCAGATTGTCACGGTTAGCATCAACCCTAAAGAGACACCGAGTATTGCATCCACAAAAAAGGCCCAGTACCTCGAGAGCTACAGGCGGGAGGGAGCTGAAAACGGGTGGCACTTCCTGACAGGAACTGAAGACCAGATCAGACCCCTTGCCGACGCAGTTGGTTTTCGTTATGCATACGATCCCGAGTCCGGCGAGTATGCCCATGCCAGCGGGATCATGGTGCTCACTCCGGAGGGGAAAGTGGCACGCTACTTTTACGGGGTTGAGTACTCGCCCCGCGATATGCGCCTTGGGTTGGTGGAGGCTTCGTCCAATCAGATCGGCTCGCCTGTGGATCAAATCCTGCTCTTCTGCTACCACTACAACCCTTTGACAGGCAAATACACATTCACGATCCTTTCCATTCTGAGGGTCGCGGGGGTTCTCACAATCTTGGGTTTGGGACTTCTGCTCTTCGTTTTATTGAGGAAGGACCGCAGAAAAGAGGCGCGGGCGAGTGCCTGAGAATTTGAAAAGAAGACTGGTTAAACAAAATTACATGGATCAGCCGTGGATTACGCCGAATGCCGGACCGTGTCTAATTCGAAACGGTAAGGGATTCAACTAAGGTCATGTTGTCCAATATTCAAATCCTTCCTGAAGTGGCATCTACGATGGCGGGGAAAGTTGACGCGCTCTACTTTTTCATCACAGCGGTGAGTGTGTTCTTTTTCTTACTTGTCATGCTTCTCGTGACTTTCTTCGCAATCAGGTTTCGGCGTCGCAGTGAAGATGAGCGCCCGAAGCCAATCCACGGTTCACTCAAACTGGAACTCCTGTGGACCGTCATTCCTTTCATTTTGGGCATGGCCATGTTCGGCTGGGGAGCCGTCCTGTATTTCGATATGTTCACACCGCCGGCTGAAGGAATGAACGTCTACGTCGTCGGGAAACAGTGGATGTGGAAAATCCAGCACCCTGAAGGAAATCGGGAGATAAACGAGCTTCATGTTCCGGTGGGTACTCCAGTCAAGCTGATCATGACGTCGGAAGATGTAATCCACAGTTTCTTTGTGCCGGCTTTCAGGATGAAAATGGACGTTTTGCCCGGCCGATACACTACGGCTTGGTTCGAAGCCACGAAACCAGGCAAATACCATCTGTTCTGTGCCGAATACTGCGGAACCAAACATTCCCAGATGACAGGGTCTGTCTACGCGATGGAACCCGTTGACTACCAGGATTGGTTGGCACGGGAGTCGGCAGCGACCCTGTCAATGGCACAGGCGGGCGAACAATTGTACAACCAGCTCGGTTGTGGGACCTGTCATGCGCAGGAGGGCGACCCGCGAGGGCCCAGTCTATATGGCCTCCACGGTAGGGCGGTTGAATTGCTGACCGGGAACGCTATCACGGCGGACGACAGCTATATTCGCGAGTCCATTCTGCTGCCCGCCGCCAAGCTTGTGGCAGGATACGGACCACTGATGCCCACATATAAGGGGCAGGTAAATGAAGAAGAGTTACTCAGATTGGTCGCTTACATAAAGTCACTGAATCTCGACACTGAAGACTCCACTTCTGAACCACGCGGAGGAAAGGAATTAGAGGAACAGAGGAATGAGTAATACCGTCGCTGCTGCGAGTCGTCCGGAGCCTGACAATAACTACTTGACTGCTGGTTACGGACTCAAATCGTGGCTACTCACCACGGACCATAAGAGGATTGCAATTCTCTATCTGATCATGATCAGTGTCTTTTTCGTGATCGGAGGCCTCTTCGCGGTTCTTATCAGGCTGGAGCTCTTGACCCCCGCAGGCGACCTGGTCAGTTCCGACACCTACAACAAGCTCTTTACCCTGCATGGCCTGGTGATGATTTTCTTTTTCCTGATCCCCTCCATCCCTGCCGTAATGGGAAACTTCCTGATTCCGCTCATGATCGGGGCCCGAGACCTCGCTTTCCCAAGGATCAATCTGCTCAGTTGGTATGTCTTCGCAATCGGTGGGATGACGACCTTCGCGGTCGTCCTCTTCGGTGGTGTGGATACAGGCTGGACGTTTTATACACCCTACAGCAGCACTTACTCGAAAACAGCTGTCGGCTTGACCGCGATCGGCGTCTTCATTACCGGATTCTCGTCGATCCTGACGGGACTCAATTTCGTGGTGACGATCCACAAGATGCGAGCCCCCGGCCTAACCTGGTTCCGTCTCCCGCTCTTTGTCTGGGCCCATTATGCGACGTCGCTCATCATGCTCATTGGAACCCCGGTTGTCGCGATTACAATTCTCCTGGTTTTCCTGGAGAGGGTCTTTGGTGTCGGGATATTTGATCCGGCGCTGGGGGGTGACCCGGTTCTGTTCCAGCATCTGTTCTGGTTCTATTCTCACCCTGCTGTATACATCATGATCCTGCCCTCTATGGGAGTGATCAGTGAGGTGGTGGCCTGCTTCAGCCGGAAACGGATCTTCGGGTATGGATTTGTGGCGTTCTCCAGCTTAGCTATTGCGGTGCTCGGATTCCTGATCTGGGGACACCATATGTTCACAAGCGGCCAATCAATCTTTGCGGGCATGGTCTTTTCGATTCTGACGATGCTCGTAGCAATTCCCTCTGCGGTGAAAGTCTTCAACTGGACCGCGACAATGTACAAAGGCTCTATTTCGTACGAGACGCCGATGATTTACGTCTTCGGGTTTCTGGGTCTGTTCACGGTCGGCGGATTAACGGGGCTCTTTCTAGGCGCCCTCGGACTCGACGTGCACGTACACGACACCTATTTCGTGGTGGCTCATTTTCATTACATCATGGTTGGCGGCGCCATCATGGGTTATCTGGCAGCGCTGCACTTCTGGTGGCCCAAGATTACGGGCAAACTTTATTCGGAGGCTTGGGCCAAGCTAAGTGCAATCATTATCTTCATTGGATTCAACCTCACATTCTTCCCGCAGTTCCTGGTTGGATACCTTGGGATGCCCCGGCGATATCACGTTTACCCTGATGAGTTTCAGATCTTCCAGGTTCTTTCCACGGCGGGAGCCTCAATTCTGGCGATAGGCTACGCCTTCCCTGCTTTTTATCTCACTTGGTCCCTGTTCAGGGGGAAAGCAGCTCCTGCGAATCCCTGGAATGCCAAGGGCCTTGAATGGACGGTCCCTTCGCCACCGCCTAAACACAATTTCGACACAATCCCCGTAGTGGAAGAGGAAGCCTACGACTATTCACGATTGGAGGAAGAAGTTGTCTGAGGCACATTCCGGCCTGGTGGCACATCAGTTCGAGACAGCTGAGCAGCAAAGGGAAACTGCCAACCTCGGCATGTGGTCATTCCTGATCACCGAGGTGATGATGTTCGGCGCCCTGTTCACAGCCTACGGATTCTATCGGACTAAGTATCCAGCTGCCTTCGCAGCTGGGAGTGACCACCTGGATTACCTGATGGGCGCCTTCAATACGGCCGTTTTGATCTGCAGCAGCCTCACCATGGCGCTGGCCGTTCAAGCCGCACAACACGGTAAACGAAAAGGGATCATTTTGTTCCTGCTCCTGACGATCCTGCTCGGTGGAGTTTTCCTCGGTGTCAAGGTGCTGGAATACGCAGACAAATATGAGCATCACCTGATACCTGGAATTCACTTCTCTGTTGACAGCTCTTACGCGGCACAGATCGAACTTTTTTATTGTTTCTATTTCGCCATGACCGGCCTGCACGCCCTGCACATGATCGTTGGGATTACGATTCTGGGAATTCTCGTGGCCCTCTCACACCGTCGGCGGTTCTCGACTGACTACTACAATCCGGTGGAGATGGCGGGGCTGTACTGGCACTTTGTAGATATTGTCTGGATATTCCTGTTTCCTTTGCTTTATCTGATAGGACGGAGTTGATGTCAGCACATAAGATACCGGCAAGAATCTACTACCTGATTTTCGCCACTCTTCTATTGCTCACTATGATCACAGTAGAGGTGGCATTTTACGACATAGGGATTCTGAGTTTCCCTGTGGCTCTCGGGATTGCCTGCTTTAAGTCGACACTCGTGATTCTTTACTTCATGCATGTTCGCTATGGCACTGGTCTGACTGGATTGTTCGTGTCTGCCGGCTTCATCTTCCTGGCAATTCTGATGGTGTTTACACTTATGGATTTGAATACGCGGGACTGGCAGGTTCAGCCTGACGAGTCTGGAATTTCACTAGCAGCCCCCTTTGATCATGGTTATGGGATCGGTAAGCAGCTGAGATAGGGAATTAATCAAGTACCGAAAACTTATGGCACAAGCACTTGTCGACATAGACTCGATGGAGCAGGAAATCGATCCGATCGAAGAACGGCCTTTGTTAGTGGTTGGAGAGCCGGGTCTTCACGGAGTCACGGAAGCAGTTGCTCGACCGATCGAATGGAAGCCGCCTCTCGGCTGGTATATCGCCCTCGGAATATCGCTTTGCATGTTGGGGGTGTTTGGCATCAGCGTGACCTGGCTACTCCTGAACGGCGTCGGAATCTGGGGTAACAATATTCCTGTCGCCTGGGGCTGGCCCATCGTTAACTTCGTTTTTTGGGTTGGCATTGGCCACGCGGGAACGCTCATCTCAGCAGTCCTCTTTCTGTTCCGTCAGCAGTGGCGGACATCGATCAACCGTGCGGCAGAAGCTATGACCATCTTCGCCGTTATGTGCGCCCTGGTTTTCCCAGCCATTCATACCGGGAGGCCCTGGCTCGATTACTGGATGATGCCTATGCCCAATGAAATGGGCATCTATCCTCAGTTTCGCAGTCCGCTGATGTGGGACGTCTTTGCCGTCTCGATTTACTTCACCATCTCACTGATTTTCTGGTACCTCGGCTTAATCCCAGACCTGGCGACTATGCGAGATCGAGCGAAACAGAAGTTTCGCCGGCTGCTGTACGGAACCCTGGCACTTGGGTGGCGAGGCTCGGGCAGGCACTGGCTCCACTATGAGCGCGCCTACCTGCTGCTGGCCGGCCTGGCAACCCCCTTGGTGCTTTCGGTCCATTCAGTGGTTTCGTTTGACTTTGCGATTTCTACTTTACCCGGTTGGCATACCACCATTTTTCCACCCTATTTTGTTGCAGGCGCTATTTTTTCGGGCATGGCCATGGTCATCACCCTCATGGTGATCTGTCGAGTCGCGTTCAAGCTGAAGCACATCATTACGATGCTTCACTTCGACCGGATGGCAAAACTGATCCTGTTCACCGGGAGTGTGGTCGGCTTTGCTTACTCCATCGAGTTCTTTATAGCCTGGTATTCCGGCAATCCTTACGAACAGTTTGCCTTCATCAATCGCGCTTTCGGCTCCTATGCCTGGGCGTACTGGATCATGTTCAGCTGCAACCTTCTTTCGCCGCAGGTGTTCTGGTTCAAACGGGCACGCATCAGCATCCCGATTCTGTTTGCGGTTTCGATCGTAGTGAACATCGGCATGTGGTTCGAGCGATTCGTGATAGTTGTGAGTTCACTGCACGCCGATTTCCTGCCATCAAGCTGGGGCTATTTCTCACCAACCCTGTGGGATATTTCAACGCTCATCGGCAGCTTCGGCCTCTTTTTCACTCTGTTCTGCCTATTCGTTCGGTACTTTCCGATGGTCGCGATGGCTGAGTTGAAGGGTGTACTTCCCGAGGCCCGTGTTCACGTAGATGTCACAGCCGTGCCGCCCAAACTCGTTTCCGAGGAAAAAGCGCCTGCAAAGACCGAAGATTCCGGGAAAGAAGTGTATGGCCTTCTCGCGGAGTTTGACGATCCGGAACAACTGCTCCGAGCTTCACACATGGTGCGGGAAGCAAACTACACACGCTGGGACGCACACAGCCCTTTCCCTGTACACGGGCTTGAACGTATTATGGGATTACGGAAATCCAGAATACCTTGGCTGGTACTGGTCATGGGACTGTCCGGAGCCGCAGCTGGAATGCTCCTTCAATGGTGGGTCAGCTCGATCGCATACCCGCTCGTGATTGGTGGAAAACCATTGTTCAGTTGGCCGGCCTTCGTGCCCATCATGTTTGAGTGCGGTGTTCTTGGAGGTGGATTGGGAGCCCTGCTTGGATTCCTGCTCTTTTCAAGACTTCCTGAACATTATCACCCCTTGTTCAATTCCAAACGCTTCGAGCGGATGAGTGACGACAAGTTCTTCCTTTCGATCGAGGCGCAAGATCCCAAGTTTCAGAGAGAAAAAACGGAACAGCTGCTCTGGAGAACCGGCGCAGCGCATGTGGAATCCATTACGGCCTGAACCAGTAGAAAAGGAAAGCTCGACCCTGGGTGGTGCGAAGCAGCATACGAGACAAGGAGAATAGTCAAAGGTGACAGTTCAAAGACAGATTTCGTTGCCGACGGACGAGATTTTCGTTCCGCAGAAGCACGGACTCCTTCGACTTCAATGGATATGCGGAGGAGGAGGGATTTTGGCCCTGGCCGTGGCGATTCTGCTAGCCATTTCGAATGCCCGGCAGTTCTACTTCTCGTATCTCGTGGCGTATCTCTTCGTCCTCACGTTGGCTCTTGGAGCACTAATCTTTGTTCTGATTCAGTTTGTGACTCGTGCGGGATGGAGTGTGGCTGTCAGGCGGACAGCCGAACACGTTATGGGGACGATTCCTTTTCTTCTGCTGCTCTCCATACCGGTATTAATCGGGTTCGAACAACTGTTTTCCTGGTCAGACGCGAATAAGGTAAGTCACGATCCGATCCTCCAGGGAAAACAGCCTTACTTGAACCCTGGTTTCTTCTACCTGCGGACGGCCGTGTTCCTGATCAGCTGGGCTGCGATCGGCTACTGGTTTCGAAAACGGTCACTGGCACAGGACGATCAAGGCGGGTCACGAATCACCAGAACACTTCAGTCGGCCAGTGCCCCGGCGATTGCCTGGTTTGCCGTCTCTTTGACCTTCTTCTCTTTCGACTGGATCATGTCCCTTGATCCCCACTGGTACTCGACTGTCTTCGGGGTCTATATCTTCGGAGGGAGTTTCATGGCCGGTCTGGCACTGATAATCTTGCTGGTTCTGGTCCTCCAGCGGGGTGATCTCTTGACTAACATGGTCAACTCGGAACACTTACACGATCTCGGGAAACTCATGTTCGGTTTTGTAGTCTTCTGGGCCTACATCGCCTTCTCGCAATTCATGCTGATCTGGTACACAAACATTCCTGAGGAGACTATCTGGTACGCTCACCGGCTAAGCCACGGCTGGGAATTCGTGAGCATTCTGCTGGCCCTGGGACACTTCGTCATTCCGTTCTTCGTCCTGATTTCCAGAACCGCCAAGCGAAACAAGCAGGTCCTGTGGGGGGCAACTGTTTGGCTTCTTTTGATGCACTACATTGATCTCTACTGGTTGGTGATGCCGGTTCACTCCGAAGGCTTCCATCCTCACTTGTTGGATCTGCTCACTCTGTTGGGAGTTGGTGGACTCTTCTCAGCTGTGCTGATAAAGCTGATGATCGGGCCGGCCCTGGTGCCGACAAGGGACCCAAGGCTCGCCGAATCTCTTTCATTCGAGAACATGTGACCGGAACTCAGCGGCAACTTGTTTCCGGAATGGGCGGTCCATCACCCGCCGGCATCTTTCTGTTACCAGACGCAGCGGGTTCTGCATATTCTCGTAAGAATGGGCTGATTCCACTTTTTGCACAGGCGATTCCTTGGTGACTTGGTGGTAGATCCCACATCTGAGGAACCTCACACAGACGATTTGTCAGCTTGCAGCCACTCGCGACAGAGCCTAGAATAGGAGAAAAGGATTCCCAGGAGCCGGGAGCTCTGAGCAGGCCCCTCTCTGATTGACTTGGACACACGCTTGCTGTGCCAGACTTCTCGTTAGCTTGTTAAGGAGAAGTAGACGGGAACCGGGCTTGTCGGCAAACCTGGTCTAGCTCGAGCCAACCGGCCTTCCGGGAAGGAGGTGCTTGTGGCAAAATTGACAGTTTTTCCACCTTTTCAAAAATCTGTCACCTACACCCTGCCCCTCAAGGTAACTTCGATCGGCCGGGCCAAGAACAGTGACCTTCCGATTGATGATTCCCGAACCTCCCGCCTGCACTGCATGATCTCCTACGCCGACGACCAGTTCTTTGTTGAAGACACTCAAAGCACACATGGTAACTATCTCAACCGCGAGATAGTCCAAGGCCGACAGGCACTGAACGACGGGGACCTGATATCAATCGGCGGCACTGAGTTGCGTTTCACCGCAGACGCCGGCGAAATCCAAATCGATGACCAGCTGCAAACCGACCCTGGCGGAGAACTTTCTTTCCCGGTTGGGAAGTTGATCAGAGACTACCGACCAGGCCAATCAGGTCAAGGGAAGGAAGTGCGCTCTTTTCTTCACCCCACGCAGGATCAAGCGATCTTCTCATTGAGAGATTTCGGTGTGGAGCTATTGGCTCACACCCACTTACAACCTGTTCTGGACCTCACCTTGGATTTTGTGAGCAGGGCTGTCCCAGCTCGAAGAGGGGTGCTGATGCTGCGAAACGAGGACATCGATCAACTCCACCCACAGGCAATCCGTGTCTTTGGAGGTGGCAACACAAAGAGTCCTATTCCAATAAGTCGTTCCATAGTGAACGCCGTCTTCGAGAGCAAGGCCTCTCTGCTGACACGCGATGCTCAGCTCGATAAACGCTTTGAGGCCAGTGACAGCGTACTCGAGGACAATGTACATTCGGCAATCTGCTCGCCGCTGTGGAGCGAAAAACGCGTGGTCGGCCTAATCTATCTGGATCGAGGAGTAGATCAGGAACCATTCAGCAAGCAGGATCTCTGCCTCCTATCCTCTCTTGCCAATATGGCTGCTCTCAAAATCGAAAATGTCAGGCTTTTTGAAGAGGCCCTCGAAAAAAGAGCTCTTGAAGAGCAACTCTCGCTCGCCTCTGAAATCCAGAAAGGTCTTCTGCCCCGTGGCTACTCCGAGACTCCCGGATTCGACCTTGCTGCGTTCCAGGTGCCCTGTTTCCAAGTCGGGGGTGACTACTATGACTTCTTCCCGCTCGAAGGAGGGCGATTTGGTGTGGCGATTGGTGACGTATCCGGAAAAGGTCTGGGGCCGTCCTTGTTAATGGCAACTTTGCGAGCCTTCTTCTGTTCCCAACTCCGGCTCGGCAGATCTCTCCCGGAACTGTTCCACGATCTGAGTTCATTCATCTTCGAGAGTTCGAGCCCTGGAACATATATCACCTTCTTCTACGGCGAGGTGGACCCTGCAACAGGAAGCCTCCGATTCGCCAATGCCGGCCACAATGCACCACTTATCGTTGGCAGAGGAGTGAAAAGCCTTCCAGCCACGGGCCTCCCCTTGGGTATCTTTCCCGAGAGAGGGTATGAGGAGGGTAAGACGAGCTTGGGTTCGGGAGAAGTCCTTGTCCTCTTTACGGACGGAGTCACGGAACGAAGGAACAAAGACGATGACGAATTCGGAGAGTCAAGATTAAGAGGCGTCATTCAAGATGCAAAGGAATTATGTGCCCAGGAGATACTCGACACATTACAGACTTCGATCAAGGATTTTGGTGGTCAAGCGACCCTGCAGGATGACATGACGATAGTTGTCCTCAGGCGTGGTTTGGAAGGATAGCAGGGCCGGTGGGGAGTAAGTAGTAAGTAGTAAACGGTGATCGGCAATCTGTGATCGGTTATCGGGGTGGAACCGGGCTTGAGACCTGAGGCTTGGGGCTTGGTATCTTCGTTCGTGCTCCGCCTGTCCTCCGTAGCTTTAGCGAAGGAGGATGCTCGGTGATCGTTCGACCTTCGTCGTTCGCACTTCGCACTTCGCACTTTCTTCAAGCCCCAAGACCCGAGACGAATTTCACATTCCCGTCAGTCGAAGACTACGGTCTTCCCGGAATAAGTGAGGATCCGGTGCTCGATGTGCCAGCGCACGGCTCTGGAAAGCACGATCTTCTCGAGGTCACGACCCTTCTGGATCAGGTCATTCAACTGATCACGGTGGGAGATTCTAATGACGTCCTGCTCTATGATCGGACCTTCGTCCAGTTCCGGAGTCACATAATGGCTGGTCGCTCCAATCAGTTTGACGCCCTTCTCGAAGGCCCGATGATAAGGTCGCGCTCCACTGAACGCCGGCAGGAACGAGTGGTGAACGTTGATGATCTGCTGCGGGTAACAACCAACAAAATGGCTGGTCAAGATCTGCATGTAACGAGCCAGGACGATGAGGTCAATCTCATGCTCCTGAAGGAGTTCGAGTTGTCGCTTCTCGACCTTAACCTTGTTATCTTTCACGGGGATAAAATGGAAAGGGATCTGATAGAACTCGGCCAATTCCCGGGCAGTCTCATGGTTGCTGATAATCAAAGGGAATTCACAGCTCAACTCTCCGCTGCGCTGTCGGTAAAGAAGATCGGCAAGGCAGTGATCATAGTGCGAGACGAAGATGCCCACTCGCTGCCGGATCGAGGACAGCCTGAGCTTCCAGTCCATCCCCAAGTCGTGAGCAAGCGGGGAAAACTCCGTCTCAAAATCCTCCATTGCTAATTCAAACTCAGACAGATCCCACTCCACACGCATCAGAAAGAGATCTGTCTCGCTGTCCTGATGTTGATCCGCATGGAGAACATTCGCGTTGCGTTTGTACAGGAACTCGCCAATGCCGGCTACCAGTCCTTTGCGGTCAGGACAGCTAATCAACAGAATAGCGCTGTTCTTCATCCTTCCTCCTCACAGGGGATTCTGCTCACCTCTCGATGCGGAAAAGATGACCGGCCCCCGGGGCGACCCAGTCCATCTCTCTGCCAAAGGGTTCCTCCTCTCCCGAGTAGGGCGAGATATGAACCAAGGTGCCACCCGGTTTCCTCAAATGAATCTTGTATCGAAAAGAGTTGCTGAGATCCTTGTTCACCAGCATGAAATACGGTCTTCCCTTATCAGCATTGAACTCGCCTACCAGAAACCGCCCCTGTACGGGGGGAATTACGTAGCGCTGAGTCATTTCTACTCTTTCAACCAGATTGCTCTCGCTTAGAGACCGGCATTTTGGAGGAACCATTGGGTAGTGATAGGCCCCGGTGCTGGTGAGTTTCTTAAGCGTTGGCGCCAGGGCATGGATCTGATTGTTGACTCGGCGCAACATATCCCAGGAAAGGGTCTTGTTTCCGAACTGATCGATTGGACCCAGGCGATAGTTACCAATGGACCAGCTGAAATAGCTAAAATACTGCATGCCGAGCCCACCATGCGCCATAGTCGAGTAAGCCTGCAGGTGGTAAGTAGCATCACTGTTTTCCATGTAGTTGAAATGCGTGACGGAGAGAACACAGTTCCAGAAGGGTACTCGGGTCTCCACCGATAGCCTTCTGACCACTTCAAGATTTGTATAGAAATAGTCGAGCATCTCTCCCTGAACGAGGGAATAGTTGTCGTAACTCAGAAATGGCTGGTGAATGACATCAACCAACATCCTGACGTATTCCTCATAGCTCGAGACTCCCACCCGTTCTGCCGACACACGGACGGGGAACAAGTTGACATAGGGCCACTTACCAGGCATGTACTCCTGAATAATGCCGGCAACAAGGCCAAGAGAAGGCATGGCTCGGGCATGAGGCTCATCCCGCAGGACAAAGCCAATGACAGCAGGGCTGTCTCCCACTTCATCTGCCAATGACTTGATGTTCCTTCGCACCTCCTGTTCATCCAATGGTTTGTCGAAATCATAACCGCTGACTCGAGGATCCCTGACAAACACAGAAAGCCCAGCCTCCTCGAACACAGGAAGGTCTTCGACGCTGACGAAACCAGCGATGTTGATACCCGCTTCTTTCATCCATTGAATCTGCTGTGGATCAGCAGGCGGCGGCCCCCAGGACATGACCACAAAATCAGCGGGAGAGACACGTTGCTCCTTGAAGACCTTTTGTCCGAGGAGTTCTCCTCCGGCAGCAGTAACCACAAGCAAGACGAATACGATTAAAGCGCTCTGTCGATTCTTCATCACTTTCCCATCCTCCTCCGTGTGCAGATCCAAGACTGCGTGTTTCTATCGAGTAGCGGATCAAAACCAGTTTCTCGTCAATTCGTTTAGCAGCTTCCTGCCCTGGTTCACCGGCACTTCAGCCGGCTCCGACTGTACCCGCTCGTAGTCAAAAAGCGCCAGGGTTCGGTCCAGTTGCTTGAGACCCTCCCTGGCAGCAGGATTGTTCTTCTCCTTTAGTCGATTTCGGATGATTCGAACCTTTTCAAAATCCACAATTCCTTCTCTGAGTCTCTCGAAGCGGATACTGCTCCTTGCTCCCGGATAGACTAAGAAGCAGTCTCCAGCCTGCCACAGCACGTGACGCGTGTCGCGGAGAGGATCCGCCGTCCAACTATCGTAGGCCCAGCGCAGAAACCCGTCCAGATTCAAGGCAGCCGCGTACCATCCCATCCAGGTATTTTCGGCAGGCGGGGAAAAAGGGAAATTATTGGGTTTCGGAGGGTGGCAACAAACGTAAAACGTGGTCGTCTTCCCTTCCCTTCTCCGTCGCTCCACTTCCTGAGGGGGGACACCCCTGTCGATGATCGTACAGTAGTCATCCAACGATTGATTCAGTTCTTCATGCCAGTGACCGGCATAGGTCACCTTCCATTCACGAGATTCCTCGTGGAGAGTACTGAGCGCGGCTTGAGTATCCTCAAGGGCATTTTCATTGATGCCGATATATGTCTTTTCAAACCAGTCTTTGTTCTTGAGGTGCTTTCGGAAATCACGCAAGAAAATAGGCCAGAACGCCTTAAACTGAGGGGAGTTGGGTGGCCACTCTTCCCAAACGTAACTGGCGGAGGCAGCGTCGAAGTAGCGGACACGATGCTTCCACGGAAGCATGGTATAAGCTGTGATTGAGTCATTGATACCGCAGCTTGCCGCCAACTCCACGTAACGGTCAAAAACCTCATAATCGAAGCTCCAGGAACCGTCTGGTTGCCTGGTCCATTCAACCATGGTGCTGTCGGGGACATACGTATCGTCTTTCCAGGGCGAGTGACAAACATAAGTCGTAATGAACTTCGCACCCGCATCAGCAAGCATCTTCAAATGGGGCTTCAGGATCTCTATGTGAACCTTGGACCACGGCTGGACACCATGTTGGTAAGCGACCGCCCATGGATTCTGCCAGAGGTCCAGGCGAAATTCCCAGTCCGACGGTTTGGGCAAGACAGCTTTCTGGACCTCCAATTCCAGCTTCACAGGGCGAAGAGAACCACCCTGAAACTTCAGTTCAACAGTTGATGTATACAAACCGGGTTTGGCATCGGAGGGAACGTCGACGGAAAGCCAGACCGGGCGTACCGACTTGCCGCCCAGATCATAAGAACGCACAGCTTCCAGGACGTCGGGAAGAAGGTATATTTCAGACAGATCTGCTTTTCCACAGTCACCTGCTGTGGACCCATAAGGAAGGTTCGAGGCTACATAGCGCACGAATCGTGTGCTGACAACTGCCTTCGCGATTCGGCCGCCGCTGGAGCTAACCAGATCGCCACTGTCCAGTCGCACCTGGTTGGCACCTGTTTTCGTCCAAAGAACAATTGGAATGTTCACGCGCTCCCCGCGCCAGGCTACACCCTTCCACTCAAGGGCCGACTTCTCGAGCCGGGGAACTTCGTCCCGGAGGTGGCAGTCGTCCAGGGATGTGATCGAAGCATGCAGACCATCAGCAACTGAGTCCCAGTCCGTCTCCTGTCCAGCGAATCCAGTTTCAAATTCCCGCGCCGGATGCTGTTGAATCGCCAAAGATTCCTTGGCCGATTTCCCCTGAGATGGGAGAACAGACCGAGACAATGGAATCGTCACAGGGGCGACAGCGACAGTCTTGAGAAAAGTACGACGGTTCTTTCGGTGATGACCCATTTTTGACAGCCTCCTTCGAGGGGATTCGTTGCCTCAACTCGTGAAGTGGGAAATTACTGCTCAACCCCCAGTGTAGAACGTGTTCGTCCACAACGGTAGTGTCGTGACACTGGAATTTGCCCCGAACCCGGACCGAATCACTCCAGGGGCAACCGCTGGATTTGGGCTGACTATGTTGGGGACAACCAAGAATGGGGATGCCTATACCTTTGCCGAGTTCGAAGAGGCTTTCGCAGATTCCGGCTTTTCAAAAAGCGAATTCTTCCGGATCCCCAACTCAGCACAGCAGGTAATTGTCAGCCATAAGGCTCGGTAACCGGCCTGCCCTCCATAGCTTCAGCGAAGGAGGGTGATCGGTGATCGGTAATCGGTGATCGGTGATCGAGGTCCCAAGTCACAAAGAATTCTTAGTGTCTTTGTGCTTTGCTGGTTAAAATCCCCGAGACTCCGAGACCCAAGACCCAAGACTCCTCCCGCTTGATTTCTCCGGGACTCCGGTTTAGTGTCGATGGTGCAAACCGATCCTTAGGAGGCACTGGAATGAATCGAAGACAGTTCATCAGCAAGACTTCTGCAATAACCGCTGGAGCAGTTACAACTGCCGGCCTGGCAGGAACAAGCTTCAGCAGGCAGAGCCCCAACGAAACCATCAATGTAGCCATTGTCGGAATCCGCTCGAGAGGCGCGTACCATTACGGAGCGTTTCAGAAGATTCCAAATGTTCAAGTTGCCTACGTCGTAGACGTCGACGAACGACTTTTCGGTGAACACCTGGACAACTTGAAGGCGCAACACGGAGGCAAACCCAAGACCTCAACCGATCTTCGCAGAGTATTGGATGATAAGGACGTGGATGCCGTGTCAATTGCGACTCCGGATCACTGGCATGCTCTTCAGACAATCTGGGCATGCCAGGCAGGAAAAGATGTCTATTGCGAGAAACCGGTCTGTCACAACGTGTGGGAAGGCCGCATGGCGGTTGAAGCAGCTCGTAAATACAATCGGGTTGTGGCGGCAGGGACTCAGAGCCGCAGCGATCTCGTCGCTCAAGAAGCAATAAAGTTTATGTCTGAAGGGGGGCTCGGAGAGTTGTACGCGGCGAAGGCCCTCTGTTACAAACCGCGTAACACGATCGGAAAGATGCCGGACGGAAAGGTACCTGCCGGGCTGGACTATGACATGTGGCTCGGGCCGGCCCAATGGCGTCCCTACAACGAGAACAAACTTCACTACAACTGGCATTGGCTTTGGGATTTCGGTGATACCGACATGGGGAATCAGGGTATCCACCAAATGGATCTCATGCGGTGGGGAATGGGAAAGCGGGAACACCCGAGAGTCATCAACGCTGTCGGCGGCCTTTATGAGACGGGCCGGCCTTCGGACCAGGAGACTCCTAACACGCAGTACACTACCTATGAGTACCCGGACGGCAAGATACTCCATTTCGAGGTGCGCGGATGGTACACCGGGAGCGAAGAGGGGATGAAGATCGGCAATTTCTTCTTCGGGTCTGATGGCTGGGGGATGATCCAAGGGTCAGAGTTCAAGACTTTCATGGGACGAGACGGAAAACCGGGCTTCAGCGTGAACTGGACTCAACTGGACTACAGTGGGGCCAAAGAGGCGGCAGGACAGCCGTTTGAGTCAATTCCCTGGGTTCAGGAGGACTCAGTCTCGCGACATTTCGAGAACTTTATAGACTGCGTGCGATCCCGAAGGTGGCAGGATCTGAAGGCAGACATTCTCGAAGGCTACATGTCCACCGCGCTGTGCCATCTGGGTAACATTGCGTACCTTGTCGGACATACCGTCCTGTTCGACTCCCACGGTGAACGGTTTGTGAACGATGACCAAGCCAATGGATTGCTCACTCGTAGATATCGGCCTCCGTACGTAGTGTTAGACGAAATCTGATCTGTGGACCGGCTTGAGCTTGAGGCCCTGTTCCTCAAACCGCATCAGCCCAAGGTCGATACTCGAAAACCGAAAATGGGGAGGTGAACTATGCGGTCAAAAGCAGCGACTCACTTCGCAAGTTTCTCAATGGTTCTTCTTCTGATCTCTGCGGCGGGATTCGCCGGATCAGTTGAAGACGAGCTACTGTCACTGACTAAGAAACTCCTTACTCGAATCTACGTCGATCCCAGCTCGGATTTTTACAAACAGCATGTGGCGGAGGATGTCACTTGCTATGAAGGACTGCCAACACGTCTGGATGGAATCGAGTATCACCTGAAAGCTCTTGATTCGCTTGCTGAGTCAGCAGACCATCCCGGCGAACGACACATCGAACTGCTGAACCCAAAAGTGCAGTTATACGGTGATGTGGGAATTGTGACCGCAACGGTGCAGTTCTCAACGTTCCGGAACCAAGGCACCGAGACACGGCTCCTGAACGAAACAAGGGTGTGGGCCAAAATCGATGGAGATTGGAAACTCGTGCACTTCCACAAGTCGCCCGTTGAATGGCCACACCCGGAGTGACGATCAGGCGATAAGAGACGTATTCGGAATGATTCAGGAATTCACCATCAAGACACCAAGAGCACCAAGAAACACTGAGATTAATGAGTTTACCTTAGTGTCCTTGGTGGTGGTTTGCATTGTGCAGGGACCTCAGACTCGGATTTTGAGCTTCGAGCTTGGTCTGTTACGGTTTCTGCAATAGCATTTGAAATGTGAACTTGAAGCGAGTCATCGGCCTCTCCGCAAATCCTCTCGGATGGATTCTCCTGTCCTCCCTTCTTTCGGCTTCTTTGGCAGCAAAGGGACTATCTGAGGGTGGAGAGTGGCTGTACGATCTGTATATGGGTGGCTCTCAGGTGGGAACCAGCAGAGTCGCCAGCAGGATGATCGGTGAAGCAAGGCTCGAAACTACGAACAAAATCCGGTTCATGCTTACCAGGGGCGCACAGAGCTTCGAAGTCAGTCTCACGGCTCGCACTGTTTACCGATGGCCGGAAGGACGCCCCCTCAACTACGAGATGACTTTTGTCGGGGGACGTGTACCCACCCTGATTACAGTGACTTTCGACGAGAAGGAAAGCACGATTCGAGTGAAGACGGGCCCTCAGGAGTTTACAAAACAGATTCCTTTGGAGGGGGATGAGTACGTACTCGACAGCAGTTTTCTGCTGGACCACTACCTCGTCATGTTGGCGTCGATCCCTCTCGACAAGGGCAGCGAAGTCCATTTCGTGGTTCCCCAACTGGCTCAACAGTCCCCACGTGTTTTCGAAATGAGATTGAAGCCCAGAGGGGTTCAGAAATTCACCGTCGGTGACGAGGAATGGGAAGGGCTCAGAATCGAAAGCGTTGGAGACACAGGGCTCAGAATGGATTTCTGGATCGATCCGGAAGACCGTACCCTTCTCCGCTGGACGGTTCCAAGCCAGTTTACAGAGGCTGTTCTTTCGCGTGACGACGGAGGACTCCGAACGCAGTGAGGCGTCATCTCTTGCATCCTGGCGGGTGACTTCGGTCTGTGAGCAGAGAATCCAGCGGCTGTCTCGAGAACCCGCGAGTCCCTTTCCCAAATCGATGAGAGCCCGGTTCACCATTAAGACACAATGAGCACCAAGAACTCTTTGTGAGTTGGTGACTTGGTGGTTTAATAGAAACAGAGTGACAATAGAGAAGCCGCCCTCCATGGGCCTTTCAACCCTGATCTTATCCACGTTTCTTGCGACAGCAATTGGGTGCGTGTCTACTGGACAGGGTGAACCACAACCCATAATGCAAGCAGCCAGGGATCCCGAGAGTGGTCAGATTATCCTGATTGAAGGCGACCAACTCGTCTTGAGATACAACTATTCGACAGTCGAACCCGGAGAACTGATAAAGAAAGTCAGCGCCGACAACTTGAAATATGCCCGCCCACGCAGCAACTACATCCACCCTCTTTACGGCTTCGACGGGGAGGAACTCACTCTTGATTGGCCATTAGACCATCCCCATCACCGCGGGATCTATTGGGCTTGGCCAGAGGTGCAGTGGGGGGAAGAGAGGGGGGATCTCCATGCACTGCAGCGAGTCTTCGCACGCCCGACCGGTGAGTTCAAACTCGTGAGTGGCGACAATTTCGCCCAGATTGAAGCCGAGAATCTCTGGCTGTGGGAAGACAACATCCCCATTGTGCGAGAAATCGCGCTCATTCGTGCCTACCGAAGTTACGAGCGAGGAAGGTACGTTGACCTGCTTTTTCAGTTCACTGCCCTCAAGGAAAACGTTACCGTGGCGCGGAGGGACACGGATGAATACGGAGGGCTGAATGTCCGCCTGGCTCCGGTGAAAGACCAGATAATTGCCTTCTACACAGATGTGAAGAAATCGAATCCGCGAATGGCCTGGGCCGAACTTTCCGGCCTGTTCGAAGGTGGAGCGTCCCTTACGGGCTTAAGCATCCTGCAGAACAGGGCTAACCCCGACTATCCCGGCAACTGGGTCAAGTATCCAGAATTAAACTGGTTCCAACCCACTTTTCCCGCTCCCCAAACCCGGTACGCGTTAAGGAAGGGAATGCCGTTGGTTTTGCAGTACCGACTGTGGATTCACCGGGGGCGAGCCGATGAGAAGACCCATGCCGAAATCTGGGAAGCCTATGATAGCGCCCCAACTCTACAAGCGTCTGACTAACCTGGAGGATCTCAACTATGACAACTGAGTATCCATTGGCATCAACTTCCAAGAGGAAATCCAGCAATGAGAAGCAGCCACAGCTTAAAAGCGAACCCGTGGCTCATTGCCATTCCAGGCGGCAGTTTCTCAAAACGACGGCTTCCACTGTTGCAGCACCATACATTCTTACCACTGCAGCCTTGGGATCGCATGGTGCTCCTCCGCCCAGTGAGAAGATCAACCTGGGAGTTATCGGAGTCAACGGCATGGGGCGGGACAACCTCAGAAACTGTTCCAAGTACCCCGACGTTGTCGTCAAAGCCGTCTGTGACGTCTCGAAAGTGCGGCGGGACGAAGTTGTCGAGCAACACAAAGCCACAGCGAAGGCTTATAGCGACTACCGTGAACTGCTCGAACTAACTGAGATCGATGCGGTTATCATTGCAACCCCGCCGCATTGGCATGCTCGTATAGCCGTTGATGCGGTCGAGGCAGGAAAAGACATTTACCTGCAGAAGCCGATGACCCTGTATCCAGACGAGACACTTGCAGTCCGAAATGCGGTCAATAAACATAAGCGGATCAGCCAGATCGGCACCCAGATTCATGCAGGGTCAAATTATCGACGGGTTGTCGAGTGGATCCGTTCCGGCAAGCTTGGCCCGGTCAGTGTTGTTCGAACCTTTAATGTCATGAACCAGGGTCCTAACGGCCTCGGACACGCTCCAGAACAGGATCCGCCTCCCGGACTTGACTGGGATATGTGGTGTGGACCGGCGCCGGCTAGATCCTTCAACTCCCTGCTCTATGCCGACAGTTACAATCACTGTTCCTTTTGGGACTATTCCAAGGGCTGGACTCCAGGAATGGCTCCTCACATCATCGATCTTCCCATCTGGGCTTTGGAGTTGGGTGTACCAAAGGTGACTAACTGTTCCGGTGGCCGGTATGTCATTCGGGACGACGGTGATGCTCCAGACACCCAGGAAGTAACCTGGCAATACGACCAGTTCACCATGACGTGGATGATGAGCACCTGCAATAGCTTTGCCTTCGACTTTGGACGAGGTGAACCGGCGCGGCGACTGGGCATCTATTTCCATGCACTGAATGGGACGCTTTTCTGCGACTACAATAAACGTGAAATTGTCCCCGAAGGGGAATTGCTACGCGACAAAACTCCTCCGCCCGAGTCGATTCCGCCTTCTCCAGGGCATGAGCGAGAGTGGCTCGACTGTATTAAGTCCCGCAAGCAAACCAGCTGTAATGTGAATTATCACTGGAAGGTCGATATGGCAATCACGTTGGCAAACCTATCGTATCGCCTTGGCCGCTCTGTCCGATTCGACTCCCAGTCCGAGAAAATCATCGGCGATACGAAGGCAGTGGCAATGGCGAGGCCGGAATATCGAGCGCCTTGGAAGTTTCCAGCTGAATATCTTTAGGAACTGGGGGCTGGGGAGTGGGAATTGGGAGTTGGGAGTTGAACAGGGGAGTGAACCACTAAATCACTAAAACACAAGAAGGTCTTACTAGTGACTTCGTGACTTCGTGGTTAGATGCATTTCCAAATCTTCTTGCGTCTTTGCGGCCTTGGCGTGAGGTAAATGCACTTCACGCAAAGCCCGCGAAGCCGCCAAGGGAGGCAGCACATTTCAGGTGGGGTCTCGAACCAGGTACCGATGAGAAGCATGGAGTACTACGATGAAGCAAAAGATGTCCTACAAGAGGGTGGTCAAGATAGCGATTCCGGTCATTCTGGCAATTCTCCTCATGACAATCGTTCTTCAAAACCGAGAAGAAGTGGAAACCCATTTAGTTTTCTATACGGTAACGATGCCTCAAGCGGCCCTGCTGGGAATCATGTTGATGGCAGGGTACCTGCTGGGTATTCTTACGATGATCTTCGTACGTCGAGGGAACGGTCGGAAAGAGGGCAAGGCCGACAAGTAGCAGCTTTGAGATAGACGGAATCCAAGTGAGAAACTGACTCTCCAAACTCAGGTAGTGGAGCGTCTGTGGCGAGGAGATACGAGCAACAGGTCTACCAGTACTTCCCGGCGCGGATTGACTCTTCCCGAAGCATTCAGTATCGTGATCCCACTTTATCGTCTCTGAATGAGGCGTGCATTGTGCAACTAGGAGGGGAATTATGTCGGTTCTGTTGGAAAGGCGTACGTTGAAGAGCGCATTACTTCCCGTCGCCTGTCTTCTTCTCTTGATATGCCCCGCCCGGGGCCAGTCCCAAGCGATGACAGCGGACTTACTCGGCGTAGTCCGGGATCAGACGGCAGCCGTGTTGCCCGGCGCAACGGTGACAGCGACCAGTACGGAGACTGGATTGGTGAGAAGGTCGCTCACTGACGATGCCGGTTATTACAGGATTCTGCTTCTCCCGCCTGGCAACTATGAGGTGAGAGGGGAGATGCCCGGCTTTGCCACCAAGGTGATTCAGGGAGTCCGCCTTACTGTCGGGCAATACGCTCAGCTGAACATTCAACTCGACGTCTCTCCGACAGAGACCGAAGTCTTCGTCTCCAGCAACGCTCAAATTGTCGAGAGCGAGAAAACCGTTCAGGCCTCCACAATCGAACAGAATCAGATTGAGAACCTTCCCATCAATGGGCGAAACTACCTCGAGTTCATACTTCTGACACCGGGTGCAACCGACAAAAATACACTCGTGAACTTCTCAGCTCCCCAGACCCCGGCTTCGGGTCTTTCCTTCGGAGGGCAGGACATGAGGAGTAACTATGTGACAATTGACGGCGCCGATAATATGGACGCGATTTCCGGCGGAGTTAGGGCCAGCTTGAGCCAGGAAGCCATCCAGGAGTTTCAAATCACTCGGAACTCGTATTCAGCTGAATTCGGTCGGGCCCGGGGCGGCGTTGTCAACATTGTCAGCAAATCAGGGTCAAACAGCTTTCACGGCAACGCATTCTTTTATTTCCGAAATAATGCCCTCGACGCCCGCAACACCTTTTCACAAATTGACAATCCTCCCTTTAGTCGGTACCAGTTCGGTGGAACGGTAGGCGGTCCCATCGTAAGGGACAAGACCTTCTT
>JAUVSF010000535.1 GCA_030597245.1 Acidobacteriota bacterium | reverse complement strand
GCTGAAGCCAGTAGCCACTTTCCTTTGCCTCCTCGAGACAAATCCGGACTCTCATCACAAACTCCTTTCTGCTGAGTGCGTTGTTTGCCTCCAAGTCGTTCGCCTCAACTGATCCGGAGGACTTCGCAAGCTGATTGAGATCCGCCCGATGCGAAATGGATTTGGGAACTCTCCTGATCAAAGCCCTCACTTCTCGGGCAAGGTGTAAGGGAGAATCAACCGGTCCCTTTTTGGTCTTGATACAATCAAATGAACGTTGGAGTTCTTAGATGTGGATGGAATAAGGAGGAATCGTGTTGGAATTGAGATTCAATCGGCCTGGCGTAGTCATGTTTATGGCATTCCTGACGCTCTCGGCCTGCGGCCGCGAAAGCGCGAGCGAAGGCGGAATCGGTGAGGGTGACACGTCGCCCGCGGCGTTCAGCGCATCTCAATCGAGCGAGGCCGCCGCTCGTCCGGATGCGGTGCACGAAACAGCCTTGTCCAGCAGCGGGGAAGAGCACGGCGGCTACTGGCTGGGCCAGCCCCGCGACGATCTCGAACGCTTTTTCGGCCTTTACGGAGACACCAACCATCCCGGACGCGATTTCTTTGTTGCGGAAGCGAAACGTCCTAAGTGGGCGGAACAAGCCCCGGAGATTCCACCCGGTTATCTGATGATTGGTGCCATGTGGGGTGACGTTTCCCCCTGGAGTATGAAGGCGGTTTCCGACACCAGATTCGAACAGCAGTCGCTGGGCGACTTTCGCCCAGCAGAGCCAATTGTTGTTGTGTTTGAGGTCGGCGAAGACAAAAACGCCGTCGGGATAACGTTTGAGACTGTCTTCGACGACCGTGGCCCTCTCAAACGCCTGGGCGACCTGCCGGAAGAATGGCGATAGGTGCAGCCTCCGACAGGTAGTTCGCCCCGACTGCCCCGGAAGACTTTGCATGCTGATAGAGATCCGCTCGATTAGAGATGGATTTGGGTACTTTCTTAATTAGGACTCTGAACTCTCGTGCAAGCCGAAGAGTCCGTTCTTCCAGGTCAGCATTTTGCGCGACACGAACAGCGCCCCCAGATTCCCTTTGCTGTGAATCCCGTTGCCGGGTCCGTGTCGAGCGACAATTTTATTGTGGTTGGCGAACTTGGCCGCAACTCTGAACTTGGTAGCCGGGTTGTAACGGTTTAGGGGGGCCTTCAGGCTCGATCTGTCCGGACTCAGCCTCGTACTGCAATCGAGTTGCGGCAGAGCTGGGGCGCAGGACATACGCTCTCAGGCGTTCAAGGGCTTCTTCCTCCTAACAGTCGATAGGACGGCCACTGTAGACTTGAAACCCCGAAGGATGTCAGTTGTGCAGCCGGTGCTGGGCTAACTGCCTTTTCAGCGGGCCGAGTAGCGGGCCCGGAAGATCATGTCGAAGACGGGTTTGCCGTCGTACGTGCACTGGAATTCCGTAGAAACGATGATGACGGCGCCTCCAGGCGGGGCGGAGTAGAGTTCGAACATCGGATTGTAGAAGTGTCCGTTGGAGGTCTCGAGCTCGTAGGTGAACGAGCCGGTACTTGCATTCTTTTCGCGCACTCTTTCCCAGTTCCCCTCAGCAGAAGCACGCGAACGCATATAGTCGCACTCGATGGGTACGCTCGGGTCGGCATTCTCGAAGTCAAACTGGAATCCGAACCAGGTGCAGCGCCGCTGTTCCCCGGACCAGTCGCAGTAGCTCTCCCCTTTTATGTCGATATCCTCTGCCTGATTGCAGACTTCCTCCGTGCCGTTGTCGTAGTGACATACCGGGCCCGAAACGAAGTTCGAGATCCGGAGGCCACCGTCGATTTGCAGATCGACTCCGGTCAGAGTGTCGCCGACGACCAGGGTTCGAGTCGGGCTTTGGGCGAGGACGTTCCCCTGGGCGTCGAGGGCGGAGACTGAGACGCCAAGTGAAGTTCCCGGTTCGACTTCGAGTTGGTGGATCGCCTGGTAGTCACCGCTCTCGTCGGTGACAACGATCTCGTCGAATCCATCACCCCCGGGAGACTGGGCGGTGACGAGCACGGAGATTTTGATGCCGGGAGCAGGATCGCCATTGCCGTAGGTCACAGTGCCCGAAACAGAGGTCCGTGCAGTCGGCAGCGGGTCCTGGGCCCGGGCCGGATTCGATAGTGTGAAGAGCACACAGAGCAGTAAGAGCGGCCAGCGAAGGCCGCACGAAAGCGAGGCGAGCGCCGGAAGGCAAGAACCGGTGCTCACAGAAGCCGGCAAGGAAATACGATCTCTCTCCATTCTTTGTCTCCCTAAAGATCCAGAACTCCCTAGTGCAGCCCGCTGACCTCCAGTTCCGTTGCGATTTCGCAATTGTCGGGAATACTCCTCCCAGAAATATTCTTCAGAAATCAAGGTTAGAAAGTTGGAGGAATTAGCTCATAATTTAGGGGAAGTGTCAATATCTAATAACAACTATCTGTGTTCTGCAATTTTTGTAAACTTGTTGGCTGGTGCCTTAGTGTCAGAGACACTCCGAGTGATGCTGCTGGGTTCTTAATGGTGCGGAGCATTGAACCGTCCTGGCGGTGGTAGGGTGAAAAGGCTGGTTTCCCAAACCTCACCACCGGAAATTCCCTGTGCCCACAGCCTGACCGAAAAGATGTCCCAGTTCTCCTCTTTTTCCCTGTTCCAGGAGAAGGCCACCTCATTGCC
The DNA here is from genome assembly GCA_030597245.1 of Acidobacteriota bacterium. Taxonomy (GTDB): domain Bacteria; phylum Acidobacteriota; class UBA6911; order RPQK01; family JAPXNP01; genus JAUWTT01. The sequence continues at coordinate 1,055 of JAUVSF010000535.1, read as the reverse complement.
ATCTGGTGGAAAGGTAGGCTCCCTCGCGCTCGCTACTCTTTGACGAAGGTCCTGGCATGGCTGAAGCGGACGCGAGGCTTCTGACCGGGTCTCAAACCCAGTTCCCGTGCCGTGCTGGTCATTGCCTCAAAATCTTCCTCGGAAACATGACCTCTGGGCTCAACCACCAGCATCGTGCTCCCGGTAACCAGACAACGGTGTGAATCGGTCAGGAACCGGTGCATATCGGGAACTTCATGGGCCGACCAGAAAGCAAGCACGAAATCGAGGGGATCTTCAACACCAACGGAATCACGCTCGCATCGATGCGTGCGAATACGGCCGGCGACCCCGGCCCGCTCAGACCGTTTCTTGAGGACGTTGAGCATTTTCTGCTGCGAGTCAACCGCAATCACGCGACCGCTGTCACCGACCAGTTTCGCCATGGCGATCGAAAAGAATCCCATACCGCAACCGAAGTCCATTACGGTCATACCTGTGTGGACATAGGGTGCAAGCGTCTTTTCGGGATTATGCAGTAGACGGCGGAGACGATTGTCGATGAAATAACCGCCCCACCAGGGGCAGATGTGCTCACGCATAGTAATGCGTACTCCAGGTCATCCCTTGACTGTCCATTTCAATCACATTGGCCTCAACCGAAATGACCTTACCTCGGGTCATGGTGATCAGATTGGGGCGGACGAAGGGGTAGGTGGCAAATACACCGGTCAGCGGGCTCTCCGATTTACCGCGGGAATTCACCTGGAGTGTAGCGTTCTTCTCCGGCGTGTCGTTCCTGTCAAAGCACCACAAAACCCAAATCTCCGTATGACGTTCCAGTCGCAACAGTCCAGGCCCGTATTCCTTTTCTAACACAACGGTCGTCCGGCCGTCCGCGTTTCTTACGTATCCTAATAGGCTGAGCACAGACAAGGAGTGCAAGCAAACCAGGTTCTGCAGGTGCTGGGTCACGCCAGTGTGGCTACGACGGAAAAGCACTATGCCCAGTTTTCACCGAAGCACTTTGCCATGAAGATTCTCAGAGTTCTCGCGGGTGGCCGTTCAAAGGAACT
>JAUVSF010000439.1 GCA_030597245.1 Acidobacteriota bacterium | reverse complement strand
TATGGAGGAAAGGTCCGGCACTTGTCACTTGTCACTTGTCATTTATCACTTGTCACTGGTACCCGGTACTTCAACGGACTCAGAAACCTCTACAGCGCGAATCCCTCTCTGGTGTCCGAGCTTTACAGATATGCATAAAGGATGCATACTGATACATATGAGGACTACTCTGAACATCGATGACGATCTAATTCGGAAAGCTGCAATGATGACCGGAGTTAAAGAGAAAACTTCGTTGGTTCGACTGGGGTTAGAAGCCTTGATAGCCCTCGAGAGCGCCAAGAGGTTGGCGGCCCTGGGTGGAACGGAAAAGGGTGCGGGTGCAGTACGTCGCAGGCGGATGGGTAACTGACATGATCCTGGTCGATACATCGGTCTGGATAAAGCATTTTCGTGAGGGAAACGACCAACTTGCGGAATACCTGCGCAGGGGCCAAGTCCTGTGCCATCCCTTCATCGTAGGTGAGTTGGCCTGTGGGAACCTGCGGAATCGAGATGAGATCCTTGAGATGCTAACTGCACTACCGGCCGCACAAGTTGCTGAACACATAGAGGTACTCCACCTGGTCTCAAGGCATGGGCTTCCGGGACATGGAATTGGCTGGACCGATGCACACCTGTTGGCATCGACTCTGCTGACTGGCTGTACGCTCTGGACCCTTGACAGGCCTCTGGCAAAAGCTGCAGGGAATCTGAAGGTCTCACTCGATTAGGGAGTCCCTTCTATTCTATCGATCGGGCTGGTTTTCGGAACCGCCAGGTGCGAATTCAAAGAGGGAACGGCGTTCGAAACAAGAGTCCTGAGCAGCGTGCAAACCATGCGGCCCAATGGTGACCCAGGATCAGCACAAGTTCAATATTCGCAGTGCGGATGGAATAAATGGAAGCCACAATTGTGAGAAACTGCGCTAACATTGCTCCGGAGTCAGTTCAGTTCCCGGGATGGAGGTTCGATTAAGCAGAGGAAACACCTCTCGTTAGTGCGGTTTAGGTGACAATTATGAGTGATAGACGTCGCTGCGTTTCGATGACCCTAATCATCTTCGCCGGTTTTTCGCTGAACAGCTGTAACGACCAGACAGAACTGGGAGGCGGCGACACCGTGAGGGAGCGTCCGGACACCGGCAGGTTTCTCTTCCAGCATCACTTCATTCGAGCTCAAATGCCCCAGGAGGATTGGTTCCATACAGCGACGCTCGCGGACCTGGACCGAGACGGTGACCTGGATTTCACAATTGCTTCAGCTCGCGGCGATAGAACGGAAAAGAACCTTTACTGGTACGAATACAAGGGACCCGAACAGTGGACTGAACACATCGTAGGCGACATGGAGGAAACCCAGCAGGGTGCCGACATACTGGATGTCGACGGTGACGGCTGGTTGGATCTGATCTCGGGAAACCACTGGTACAGGAACTCGCAGGATCCAAGAAATGTCCCTTTCACCAAGTATCGCTTTAGGGACCTGAGCGCCGGCTTTCATGACGTTGTCGTGGCGGACATCGATGGTGACGGGATGAAGGACATAGTTACTCTTTCCGAGAATCATGGATGTTACTGGTATCGTCACCCCTTAGATCCGACTGAACTGTGGGAGGAATTCCGGATCTTATCTAAGGATAACTGCCCACACGGCGCATTCGGCCCGGAGGGCATCGGGGACCTGGATGGTGATGGAGACAACGATATCGTGCTCGGCGACAAGTGGATGGAAAATGAGCGTGAAGGCCGATCCTGGGTTCCACACGCCTTGGACTTCGGGCGCTGGGAGGTGCCCACCTGGGGCGGTAAGGAGATACTGGCGACGAGATGTGTCGTGCGAGATCTCGACATGGACGGGGACAATGACATAGTCCTGACTGAGTGTGACCTTCCAGGCTCGACCGCCGCCGTCTTCTACAACCTCGACGGTTTGGGTCGATCATGGGAGAAAGTTCCGCTTCCACAAACAGCACCGGGAGACCGAGGATCGCTTCATAGCCTCCGGGTCGCTGATTTTGATCTGGATGGAAATCTGGATATCCTGGCGATTGATCAGGAAGACTGCCGCGGAGATCAGCCTCTGCCCGGACCGCGCTGGTATGTCTGGGAGAATGCTTCCGGGATCTGGAAGGAAACAGTGATACTCGACCTAAACCTGGGGGGCCACGAAGCCTGGACAGGCGATGTCGATGGAGACGGCGATATAGATGTGGTTGCCAAGACCTGGAGAAGCGGCCTGTACAACGAAAGTGGCAACGGAGGTGCAGCCCATGCGGATTACCTGGAGAATCTAGAGATCAGGCGGTCCCGTCCTTAGCCGCTTCATCAAGGAGGGGCCTCTGGCACTTGGCCTCCCGCGCTTCCCGATTTCTCTCCAGTTTCTGCTCCAGCACCGCGTCCAGTGTTCCATCTGCTCGGGAAAGCCATCTCAGGAATTTCGAAATCTGTCCTCGTATAGGAATAAAGATGCCTCGCAACGGGGAGAGGCGCTAGAAACCGATTTTCAGAAAGCGGAGCCTCCTCCAACTGGGTCAGCATGGTTGGAGCTTAATGGCTCAACTGATCACCCTGGCGGCGGCGGAAGAAATTTCAGCGGGCGGCGACAGACATGAGCCTGAATTCTACTCACAAATAGGCTCGATTTCGGTGCTGATGACCCGTTGCCGGCGGCAGGATGACGCTTTCGGTTAGTGATTAGGGTGATCCTGATCACTTCAATTAGAGAGTAATCTGTTGCAAGGAGTTACATATGTTGAAATGGCTTAAGTCTATATTCAAAGTCCCTCAACCCGCAGGTCCCTCACAAGAACTCAAATCTTTCACCGTGTCGGATCCAACCATCACAAAGGAAACGATTTGGGTGGAGGGCGATGTTTGGCGAGTCAATACTGACAGCGACCAGACAGTCCGACTCTTTGCAATTCCTGACCCCGATGTCGAACAATGCACTCTCACCTATAGAGCTCAGATGAAGACGGAAGCAGTAAACGGAAGAACTTATTTGGAAATGTGGTGTCGGTTTCCTGGAGGAGGTGAGTTCTTTTCAAAAGGATTCAATAATGCTCTTAAAGGAACTAACGATTGGACTTCGTGTGAAATTCCATTCTATTTGAAAAAGGGACAGAAACCCGATCTCCTGAAACTCAATCTTGTGGTTGAAGGAAAGGGCTCGGTCTTGCTTCGAAATGTAAGAGTTCTCTACACGCCAATTCAGTAGAATAAGGTTGCTCAAGCTGTCACACTAGTTATCAATCCGATATCTCCGAGAGAGCCGAGCCGCAATCCAGGTCTCGATTGCAACCAGTGCCCCGACTAGGCCAACTGCCATTGAAAATGCATAACTGAAGGGCTTATCCGTCTGGTGCGGCAAGGCAGCTATACCCGGACCGACGAGAGAGCCGAGCCCGACCATCATTTCATTGACGGCACCCCGCTTGTCGGTGAGAGATGAATGCAGAATCAGCCAGTTCAGCTATGACACCTGGTATCCATTAAATCGGAGGCCCGAATGTCCGTTTCGTGCTGAAGACCTGCAGCCGGGCATACCTTTGGCCGAGGCGACGGGGCAGACGAGCAGCGTCTGAGCATGGGCTTGGAAGCTGCGGCAGTTTCTATTTGGTGAAGGGGGTTCTTCTTAATTCCTTGATTGCCAGGTTTCGGAAACGGACCTTGTTGCCCTTTTTCCAGTCTTGCCCGGCATGGACCTGAAGGGCTAGGTAGCCTTCAGTCGGGACTCCAGCAGTCGTTTCCACCGAATGCTGGAAGTCGGTAACCAGTACTCCATTGAGCCAAAATCGAATCTTCGACGGTTCGCCCTGAATCTCGATGATGACCTCATTCCACTCACCCTGCCTGTAGTGTTTAATGCCTTCAGGCGATTCCTGCACCATGGCCTGTGTCCAGGGCAAATAGCTCGCACCGAATTTCGGTTCATCTTCATTGTCCAGTGTTACCTGGTGACTTTTGCCGTCCTCCCCCATCCGAAGAAACACGCCACTGTCATTTGGATAGTCTACCTGGATTTCCATTTTCACCACAAAATCCCGGTATCTCACATCGGTAACCAGGAAGCCACCTTTCCCGGGAGGATCCTGGTCCCCCTCGATCACACCATCGACGACTTCCCACTTCCCTCCCCGGTAGTCTTCCGGTACACCCATATGTCGGTGCCATCCCTTCAGATCTTGACCATTGAAGAGATTGACAAAGCCGCCTTCAGACTCAATTTTCTGAGACACTGGAGCAACCGATTCCGGTCCCTCTACAGATGGTGCCTCGACCGTTCCCGTGCACCCGGTGCTCAGTGCAATTAGGATGCCCCCTGACAAAGCCAAGTACTCCCGAACCTTTCTACTCATGACCGCAATCATGCCCACCCTGTCTACAGCAATTCAACAGGAGGACTTCGCGCTGCAGAGGCTTCTGAGTCCGTTGAAGTACCCGGTTCCAGTGACAAATGACAAATGCCGGACCTGTCGCGCCGTAGCTCGGAGAGCGAAGGTGGACCTGTCACGCCGTAGCTCGAAGAGCGAAGGCGGATGCCGGTTTCCAGCTCCCAGTCCCCAGTGCAGCCCCGCCTCGCGGGGCGAT
>JAUVSF010000588.1 GCA_030597245.1 Acidobacteriota bacterium | reverse complement strand
GGTGGGATGCAAGATTGGTACACGGTTTGTGCTGAACCCTTTGGTTTGTGGATCATGCGGAGGCGGGTGCTTCAGCTCCCGCGCATCTCTGGAAGCTGTGGAATCTCCTGACGTGCGGTTAGGAGACGGGATTGACCACAAAAAAAGCACGAAGGACCCCGGGGGAAGTGCGAAGTTCGAAGTGCGAAGTTCGAACCACTAACAAGGACACCAAGGACACCAAGAATCAAGGCTCTCGATCAGGCAGTCCGATGACACAGCGTATCTTGCCCGATCGGTCTCGAATGAGTTCTTGCCGGGGTACCACGTCAACGGAGGCATGGAGCTTCGAACCAGTCATTCTACGAGTGTATTCCAGGAGGGCGGTAACACTGCTTTCCTCCCAGTCTTCAGCGGGCACAACTCTAATTTGAAGTCTGTCCTGAGCAGTCTGAACAAACTGGACGAATTGAATGCCCGGCACAAACTCGGGGACGATGAACAGTGAGGTGATGCAACGTCCGTCCGGAGTCAGAATTGAGTCCTCACAGCGGCCATGAATTGCCTTGATTAATGGGAGTGTGCGGCCACAAGGACAGTCCCTTTCATCCGGGAAAACCTCGATGTGGTCACCGAGGTCATAGCGAATCAGCGGCATGGCCCGGTTGTACAAAGATGTGCCGATCGCTTTTCTGACTCTCGCACCGCCATCGGTTGTTTCAGAGGCCTCTTCCAACTCGAGGATGCCGTAATCGCTGTTCACGTGATAACCGCCCTGCGGGCATTGAGCGATAGCCACGGTTCTTTCCATGTGACCGTAAGAATCGAGGATTCTTGTGTTGAGGACCTTCTCAACGAGAGCCCGAGCCAGATCTGTCAGCACCTCTCCCGTTGAGAAAACACTCTTGAAAGATAGATCGTCGATCTTTGCTTCTTTGAGACTGTGCGCAAAGAAGTTCAGTATTGAGGGCATTCCTTTCAAGAATCGTGGGTGGTACTTGCGTAGTGCCGAAGCCATCCGTTTGCAGTTCTTGACAGAAACCTGGCTGCTGTTCAGGACCAGTCGGTTAAGGTGAGGCTGGAAGTAGTAAGCTCTCTCCGCAAGCTCAGGACGGGCCAGGAAATAGTGGCTGCTCAATTCCGCAAAGCGGGACCCCAGCCGATAGCCTCCCCAACCCCAGTATCGCCAGTAATACGCGAATTCGAGGGCATTGGATCTCCTGTCCAGATAGAACCTAATGGGTTGTCCTGAGGTTCCACTGGTCTTATAGGGTTTGGCTCCAAAACTCCGCGCTCTTGCTGCCAGGAGTTTTTCACCTGATTGCCTTATTGTCCTCTTGCTGAGGAGAGGCAGCTTGGCCAAGTCCGCTATTCCACGAATATCCTCCGGATGGAGGCCAAGCCTGGAAAAAAGTTCTTGATAATAGGGGACCTGGTCGTAAGCCAGGTTGAGGACCTCTCGTAACTTCCGGTCCTGGTAGGCTTCGAGTTGCTCGCGGGGCAGCCACTGTGTCTTCTCGAGAGTGCGGTGGAGTGTCCAGATTTCGGTCGGGCTGAAGAAATCTCTGACGCGAAAATCAATTGACATAGCTTTTGCCTGGACTTGGACTAATCTTGACCGCTAGACTGCCGGCACATAATCCCACGTGATCAAAACTCCCGGCGGCTCCCTTCATATCTGAATTCACTGGCGTGTCGGGGCTCACCTGGTGCCCTTTGTGCCACTTTTCCGGATCTCCTTCCAGCGCTGGTAGAGGTATTCCCCAAAGAACGGGGTCGTGACAAGCAGGAAGGGCATGAAACTCAATCGGAATCGTGAGACGCCGGTCGGCCCAGCAACTGCCACCATGTAAAGCACCACCAGGACTACGTAAAGCTTAAACTCGGGCCGGCCATTCGATTTCACCAGGAAACAGACGAAAGCTGTAGCGATAAACAGGTTTAGGAGACCCACCAGAAAGAGGTGGATTAGTATGGGAATCGGGATCTTCAGAAGAAGTGTAGGAATGGCCGTCAGTTCAGATCTGAAGATGTCTCCGGCTCGGACATCGCTGTCCCAGCCGAGAAACTGGTATATGTCAAATCGCCCGGGGTCCAGGAATAGGGTAAGAGTACCTTCGATATAGGATCCAACGGTCGATTTCCAATTGGCGAGCGCTGTCCTCGCGAACTCCGCCTCGATCATGCGACTGGACGCGGCGAGATCAGAAGCACCCTCCAATCGTTTACCGAACTCCTTCCGGATCTGATCTGCTTCGCTGGATCCGTGAGAATCCCGGACAAGAGAACGCATGTTATAGCGGAGCATGTTGTAGGTCTTGATCGAGCTGAAGTGGAAGTAATGGGTAAGGGAGTAGTTCCGATAGCTCCACAAGAATACGCAGCAGGCCGGCAAAAGAGCCAGCACAAGAATGCTCTTGCGACGGTTCCGCCAAAACAGGAAGCCGTGAAAAAGGAGGTTGGGAATCCAAAAATACATCATTATCGGTTTGGCCAGGGCAGCCAGTCCGAGACAGATGTTCATGAGAGCCAAGTTGCCCAAGTGCCCTGTTTTCAAAAAACGCGTACAGAAATAGAGGGAGGCTAGAAGCAAGAACTGCAGTGTAATCTCCGCCATGAACAGATTGGTGTAAATGACTTGTGCTGGATAGAGGAGGTAACAAGTCACAACCACGCTTGCAGTCAATGTCTTGCAGTTCAGGAAGGCCAGGATTTCCCAGAGGAAGTAGGCACCGAGGAGGGTCAGTAGCAATTGGAACAGGACAACCCAAATTGGGCTCTGAGTGACGTAAATTGAGAGGCTGATTATGAAGGGGTAGAGGGGCGTTCGTAAGGAGTAGAGCATTGGGTCGATCGGCTGATCAAGACTGCCGGAATAGAAGACCCCCTCTTCCAGGAAATTATTTGCAGACTGGATATACTCGAAGGAATCTGTGGTGAAGCGAGTTTCAGGGAACAGTAACCCGTAGCTGAAGGCGGTACAGTACAGAACGAGAACCGCCGCCAGCGTCCATCCGAATCTCCTGCATGATCTCTGTGTGCAAGAGCTCGAGTGGAAAAGTCGCGATAGGATTTGACTCAAAGTGCTCCTACCTGTCGATAGAGCTTGATGAAACATGGCTGACCAGACTACATTTCTAACGGAGCGGGTTGAAACTGTCAACGAGGCAGAAAACTTCACTGAGCCTTATTCCCTCGCTTGCGGCTCAATCAGTGAGTCAAACTCAAGACCCTGGTGTTGACTCACCGTTAGAGGGCAGTCTGAGTTTGGCAGATGTCGCCCGCCGGAGAGGGAACCGTCTCCCCGCAGCACCCTGTTGCCTCAAGTAGAAATGTACATGAACGGGATCACTGGACACAAAGGTAGCAACCCGTTAAGATCCCGTGGGAAGAAGGG
>JAUVSF010000714.1 GCA_030597245.1 Acidobacteriota bacterium | reverse complement strand
TTGCGGGACTCCAACCCCAAAGCCCCGAAGCCCCCATCAGGATGTTCATAAGAAAAACGTCGAGAAGGTTACGGAGACTCTCGGGAAGGTACTGTCAAGTTAACTCGAAATCGGCCAGAAACGCGTGATCCGGAGGACAGGAAACCCCGGTATAGGGGCGTTTGCTGTCTGGGCGAGGCGTCCAAACGGGCAAGAATCAGCTTAACTTGACAGTACCTTCGGACTACCGTCCCGTCGGCACCAGCCGCTTTAACTCCTCGAACCAGTTGAGGGATCCGTCGTCGAACGTTGATCTCCGCTTTCGTCCTTATCTCTTAACTGCTTTATGCAGTTATTCAAGGCAGAGTAGGTGCGCGTTAGGTCCTCCTCCGAAATGATGAGATTGAGCTGCGATGAGGTGGAAACGATGTCAAGAAGGTTAATCCCGATTCTTGATACCTGATTCATGAAATAGGCGTAAAGTCCTGGGACTTCTATCCCCTCCATGAATCCTTCAGCTTTTGGTTCTCGAATTGCAATGACGGCTGATTTTCTCCGAATGGCGGCTGCCTGAGGGAAAATGTTCCTGAAGAGGGGTTCCTTGTCGCCTTCACAGACAATGGTGATCTCTCCACCGCTTTGATTGACAAAGAACACTTCATCAGACTCCCAGCGAATCTTCTTGGTTATCTCGTCCAGAGCCACAACGATCTTATCGGTACGATAAAAAGTGGCGTGAATAATGTCGTTCTTTATCGACAAGTTCGAATAGGCGATTGTCTTGGCTAATTTTTTCCCTAAAGCTAGTTCCTCCGAATACTCGTTGTGCTGCCGGTCGAGCTCGCCTGATATCTCCGTAACTGCCGAGGCCGACTCTCCTGCGCGAAGAAGGCCCTCAAGCACGCTCTGCAGTCCACGAGCTAGATCCCGCGTGGAGTCGTACCTTTCTTCAGGGTCCTTTGCCAGGCAGTGCTCCACGATCCAGCAGAAGTGAAAGGGAAGGTTCGCGTTCAGCAGGCCGAGCGGTTCGGGGACCTCCCGGATGATTGCCGTAAGCGTCTCCGCGGCTGTGTCCCGCTGAAACGCTCGCTTCCCTGTAGCCATCTCGTAGAGTATTAGTCCTAACGAGAACTGGTCGGAGCGGTAATCCACAAGGCCCCCGCTGGCTTGTTCAGGCGACATGTACCCCACAGTGCCGAACACCGCTCCCGGCCGGGTGGCTAGCTCAATCGCCGTTGCCGACTCGGATGTCTCCTCCGGACGCCGTCGCAGCTTGGCGATGCCGAAATCCAGGATCTTCACGAAACCGTCGTTCGTGACCATCAGGTTCTCAGGTTTGAGATCCCGATGGACGATTTCGGCAGAGTGAGCTTTGGCAAGGCCCCCGGCGATCTGGGTAGCAAGCCGGAGCATCTTTTGGGTAGCCAGTGGCACCGCGTTGAGCAGCTCCCTGAGTGTTCTCCCCTCGATCAATTCCAGGACGAGGAATTGCACCCCGTCGTCTTCTTCGAGGCTATGGATCGCAGCGATGTTGGGATGGTTGAGGGCGGCTAATAGCGGAGCCTCACGCTGCAGCCGGGCGAGCCGTTCCACATCCGCAGACAGATCCTCGGGCAGCACCTTGATGGCGACATCCCGCCTCAGGGTGGTGTCGTGGGCCCGATACACCTCTCCCATGCCACCCGCACCGAGCGGTTCTATGATCTCGTAGTGACCGAGTGTGCGCCCGATCATGGGCTATCCCTGTCAGAGAAACTCTGATTCTGGAATCTGAATTAGAAACCTACTGCAAGATCGGGAGGGGAACAACGGGTAGGGGGGTGGGGTCAGCCGCTCAAAGGTCGAACACTCGCCGATTCGGCCTAGGTCTCAGACCCCTGGCCTCGAGTACCGACCCGTTATCTCATCCTTGCCGCAGCGCCTCGATGGGGCATTGTCAAGTTAACGTCGCTGCAGCGGGGTTCGAGTAATCGGGGGTAGCAAGGTCGTCCGCTTTAGGCAGCTGCCACCTCGCTCCAAACAGCAAAGGCACGACCACGAAGCAGCCGGTAATCCCCTGATCGCAATCGGTGCCGGCCCAGGTTGAAGAGATTCCGGACGACACCGTGTATGGACAAGAACCGCTGCGCCTGAGCCGCCGACTTGAACTTGCGCATCTGCCTCTCTCTTTGCCGCGTCGGCTGATGCGAGACCTCTGATCGGTTGTTTGCGTAACGCGCGGTGACGTGCTCCACCGAGGGCATCACACTCCTGTGCGCAGCCCCGTAGCTTCCAAGCTTGTCGGTGATCAACCATCGAGGTTCGCTCCCCTGCCCTTTCAGCAGTTTGCGGAAGAACCGCCTGGCCGCCCGCGCATCTCGCCGTTGCTGGACCAAGATGTCGATCACGTCACCGTCCTGGTCCACAGCTCGCCAGAGATAGTGC
>JAUVSF010000180.1 GCA_030597245.1 Acidobacteriota bacterium | reverse complement strand
ACGAAGGATCAGAACGAACCGGCCCCGGACAAGAGTCGGCGTCTATCGGGCTTGATCCGTCAACCGAATCCTCCCCGCCGTTCTGTCAAGAGCGGACGGAAGCGTCGCAAGTGAGTCCGGATCAAGAGTCTGTTTTTTTTGCGCGAGTCCTCCGGACTTCACTCCGGCGGTTTCAGTTTAGTGCTGAGGGGCGGGAACCGGAAATCTCTGGTGGTGGAGATTTGAGAAACGAGAGTTCCTCAATAGCCAGTCTGGATTCCCCTTCCTTTCTCCAATCCCGTGTGAGAGTTCTTGTGAGAAAAACACACCACGCCAGGATCTTCTTCCTTCCACACCATCCAATTTCACTCAGCAAAGCCGGCGTTCAGAAAAGGTAGTTCCCTTTTGCTCAGTTCCATCGGAGACGCTTCACTCTCTGCAAAGGGCCGCAGACAAATAACATACTCGTAGGAGCCTGGCATGACTCTGTATTTCGGCAATGTAGGGACCGGTGTGCCACCGACTCCTGTGACCGCATGATCGATATTCACAGTGATTTCGCTCTGCGGTTTCAGTTGGAAGCGATAGTTGGCTCGGGTCAGATTGTCGGTACCGTAGTGCTGGACACTAACATTCGTGGAAGGTGACGCTTTGATCATCAATCCGACTCCTCGATCGTCCGTCAGCGTCGCCCACCGTACATCGGTCTTGTTGCCGTAATCCTGAGGGATCAAGTATGGGGAGTACTGGTCCTCCACCGTTCCTGAGTAGACGCCCAACTTTGCTCCGGTTTTGCGGTCAGGATAGGTCTCGAACGGGCCTCGTCCATACCAACGAAAACGGCTGAACTCTTCCGGTATCGTCATCTGGAGTCCCACTTTCGGGAGCCACATGTCGATGCCCGGCTGCCACTCTGGAAAGTCACCGTGGGCAACGACTCGGTGCCTCAAGATGAGGTCTCCGCTGCCCAGAATATGATAGAGATAATCACTCTTGAACCAAACTGGAGAGTCAGGAGCGGCCGCTACGGTTTTGATCAAAAGCCGGCCAACTCCTGGGGCCACCCTCTCGAAGGCAACATTCAGAACCTGATGGTTTAGTCGATCGAGTCCTGTTTCCAACCACTGATTCACGATCGGAGGGTTCCGCCATTCATCCAGTTCGTTGGCGGTCGGAGCGCGCCAACAGTTGAAGACCGGACCGTCCAGTATCAACTCCTCACCTCTAAAGCGAAGAGATCTCAGTCTGCCCAGTTCTCGGTCAAAGGTATAGAGGAAATCCTTTCCACCCACCGAGTACGTCCGCTCATCCTCCTGAAATGAAAGCGTTCCCAATTCATTCGTGTCTACTGAGGGTCCTTCAGGAACATGGTAAGGAATCTCGAACTCATCCCATGCCACCTCATGACCCTCCTCTGCCCACAGAGCAGCTTCCGGAAGCGAACAGTAGATCCGCAGCCTATACTCCGCAGCGGGTTTCAGCTCGGGTTTATGTAACGGCACTTCGAAGAACTCGCTCCGCCCTGGCGGCAGATTCACCATTAGCGGTCCTTCTTGGAGCACTACATCATCCTCCAGCAAGGCCCAACGCAGGCGAAGTTCCGTCAGGTTGGTGAAGTTGTATCGATTCGTAATCCTAATCTTGCCCGACGTCAAATTAACCGGTTCGATCCGAACGGGTTGAGGGGTTTTCTTGACCTGCCAAAGCTCCGGCTGAATACTTCGGTCCGGCCATACCAAACCATAGGTGCGGGCTCCGATTCCTCTTGAATAGAATTCCCCTTTTTCTTCAACACTCTCGAATCTCAGCCACAACACCGCTCCTTCGGGCAATGGCTGCCCGGGACCCTTCGATATCTGGGACACCTCCTCATGTGAAAGTGCCCGATGATAGATTTGGACTTCATCTAGCAAGACGTTGGAGAGTTGGCCGGAGTAATTCTGCCCATGGGTCTGAGCATTCTTGCCGAAATTGACCGGATACCGACTATTCCGAATCCGGCCTTCATGGCCTCGCCTTGCCAATAGATCCCCGTCCAGGTACAAAAGCAAATGTGAACCATCGTAGATCCCTGCCAGGTGATGCCATTGATGATTCCAATTTTCCGGCACGCTGCCACGAGCCTTTATGGGTTTCCCGTCAAATATCGAAAACTCCAGAGTGTCGGCGTCCACTTGACGGAGAGCATACTGCTGATCACCTTTGGTAATGAACTCGTTGCTTCCCTGCCAACCTCTGGGATATACCCAAAGGCAGAGCGTGATACCCGTACCTTCGATATCCAGACTGGGATCCCGGTATAGTTCTACCCATTCGTCGTGTCCACTCAAGGCCAGCGCCTTACCGAAGCGTCCCTCAACCAGGGCGGACGGCCCCATGACAGCTGCGTCATTCTGATGCTTCGTCGAGTCGGCAGTGATGAGCAATGTCGCAGTGAGTCCTGGACTGACCCAATCCCAAATAGCTCCTCCCGTCAGGCGTCGGTAGCGACGAATCAGGTCCCAGTACTCCTCAAAATGCCCCAAGCTGTTACCTGTAGCTGCTATATACTCGTCCATGAAGGAAGGACGCGGATCCTCTTCTTCTGGTACCTCAGCAAATCGTTTGAGTCTTTCAGGTGGGGGATATCGTGGACCAATTATGTCTTCAAAGGGCTGGTCAGGTGTTACGGAGGTCGCGCCATACATCCAGGCGGGCCGGCTCGGGTCCAGTTTCTTCCCCTCTTCAATCAGCGCGGCCAGGTTTGCCCCCTTCCCTGACTCATTGCCGGCGCTCCAGAAGATCACACTGGGGTGGTTTCGGTCCCTCAGAACCATCCCGCGCATCCGATCCAGATAGGCATCCTTCCAGTCTGGCTCATCCGAGAGATGACGAAAGGCGTGCGCCTCATCTCCCACTTCGTCAACGATGTATATGCCATACCGATCAGCCAGATCCAGGAACTCAGGATCAGGCGGATAGTGAGAGGTCCGGATCAGGTTCACGTTGAACTGCTTCATGATCGTGAGATCCTGCACCATCCGTTCGGTCGTCGCGACGCGACCCAGGCGGGGATCATGCTCGTGCCGATTCACTCCGTTGAACTTGACAGCTACACCGTTTACGAGGATGGCCTGGTTCTTAACCTCCACTTCTCGAAATCCGATTCTTTCACTGAGCACTTCACACGTTCCCTCACCCGGCCGGACAAGTTCGAGGATCAGAGTATAGAGATTGGGTTTCTCCGCCGACCATTTCAAGGGCTTTTCAACGTGTGCCTTCACGGTCGTATCTGTAACTTGCCCCGCGTGCAGCGTCAGGCGATCTGTTCGCAGATCCGGCAGAATTGAATTCCCGCTCTGATCGTAGAGACGAGCACGCACCCGATACCCCTCTTTCGATTCCGACAGCAAGTTTTCGATCTGAAGGTCCAACGAAAGTTTTGCTGATTCGTAACGCTCATCCAGATCAGTGCGCACGTAGAAATCTCGTATGTGGATGCCAGGTGTGGAGTACAGGTATACGTCCCGGTAGATGCCGGCCAGGCGCCACATGTCCTGGGCTTCGAGGTACGTACCGTCGGAATATCGGAGGACTTTCACCGCCAGGATATTTTCGCCTGGCTGAAGATATTCGGTGATGTTGTATTCCGCCGGAGTCATACCTCCCTCGTTGTAGCCTACTTCGCGACCATTGGCCCACACGTAGGAAGCAGACTTGATGCCCTCGAAATGCAGAAACACTTGCCTTGTCTCCCAGCTTTCAGGAAGGCTGAACGTTCTTCGATACAAACCGACTGGGTTGTAGTGTTCAGGGACCGTGGGAGGCTCGGAAGAAAAGGTATGAGCTACATTGCGGAACATGGCATGTCCGTATCCCTCCATCTGCCAATTGCTCGGAACGTTGATGGTATTCCATCCCGCTACATCAAACCCGACTTTGAAGAAATCATTGGGAGCCTTCTCGGGAACCGAGAACCAGCGAAAACTCCAAGAACCATTCAGCGATGCGAAATAGGGCGAGTGTTCACGATTGCCCTCAAGCGCCGACTCAATATCTGCGTAAGGGACTAAGGTGACATGCGGCTCAACCTGATTCCGCCCGAAGACAGCAGGATTCTCCCAGTCCTTTGGCTTTGGCGCAGATTCCACACCCGATTCCGACGGCAGTGGACTCAGAGAAACAATCAGTGCCAAGACCGCAGTCCTAAACATCTACAACTCCTAACCAATCCGAGACAACTGGATCCTGGCCCAGACGTTTTTGGCATCCAGCGAAAGTGATTCCGCAAATTCAGCCTTGGCCTTTTCCCCCATCCCCTTACCCCAGTAAGCCAGCCCGGATAGATAGTGATTGCGGGCCTTCCGAACGTTCAGGGACTCTTTCTCGCCAAACTTCGAGAAGAAACCGACTGAAGAACCTACCTCAGCTGAAGCAAATTCGAGAAGCCCATCCAGCAACTCTGCAGCCTCGTCCTCCCGCCCCAGCTTGCGTAGAGCTCTGGCTTGATAGTACCGCAAGTGCGACCAATCCCTTCTCTGCTTGGCTTCGACGGCCTGCTGGTAGAATTCGCGAGCCTTCTCTTCCTCACCCAGCGCTTCATATCCAGCAGCGATGAAATAGAAGAGCTCACAAGTTCTTCCGCCACGATAGGGCCAGGCATTTTCCAGATTGAAAGGAAACTGCAGTGCCGCCTGATAGTCGTCCAGCGCTTCTTGAAACCGTCCAGCCGTGGATTTATCCAACCCTCTCATCAGATAAGCGTCGATGTAGGCGTCTCGCAGACCTCTACTTCCCTCCCAGACATGGAAGTGCCTGGTCGTCAACAGTTCAATGGCCTCGTCATAGCGGGCTGTTTGTACATAGAGCAGAACAATCCGGGACATGGCGTCGTCCCTTCTTTCAACCGTCTCTCGATGAGCTTCTAACAGGGCCAGTCTCTTTGCAGCTGAGACCTCTCCCTTTTCATGGAGCAGGTCCAATTCATAGAAAAGGCGAGGATCATTCGGGTTACACTCAACCGCTCTCTCCATCGATGAAATCGCCTTCGCGATGTCTTTCTCGACTTGCTCATAGCCGATGGCAAGATTGCGGTGGACGATGGCGAAAGTCCTGTTCAGGTCTCGAGACTTTTCCCACTCTTTGATGGCTTCTTCGGGTTGATGGTCGTAGAAGAGATTTCCCAGATAATAGTGCGCCCTGGCATCCTCCGGGTTCTTGAAGAACGCCTCTTTCAAAACGGAGATAGACTCTAGACGGAAAGGAAAGCAGTAGTCCGGAGACATTCTGGCGGCACGCTGGTAGTACTCCTGTGCCTGTTCCTGGTTTCCACCTTTAGCAGAATAGTAGCCGAGATAGTAGAAGACCATCGGAAAGAGCGTCTCATCTCCATCGCTGTCCTCGATTATGTGGGACAGTACCTCCATCGCTTCCCTCCAGAATCCACCATTGCCATAGTCAACAGAGACCTCTAGATACGACTGAACTTCGTCGCGCATTAACACCTTGAGGCGCTCCAACTCCTCATCGGCTCTATGCACCTGCCCCAGGGAACGCAGTGCCAGTTGAAGTTCGTATCGGGCCCAGAAATTCAGAGGATCAAAAGTGAGAACTTCCGATGCCACTTCCAGAGCCTCCTCCTCGCGACCCAAGGTGCGAAGAGTTGCGGCCTTTAGATTCAGGGACTTGGTGCTCAAGTTGTTTGTGACAATGGCCCTATTAACGTGATCCAGCGCGACCGAGTAGTCCCTCCGCTCACACGCCACCTCAGCCAGTTGCTGGTAGGCCGCAGTGTGGAAAGCCTGGCTCCAGGTAGCTCTATACAAGGCATCGTAGGCAGAGTCCGTCTTACTTAGAAACCGCTGGGCCAGGCCGAGGTAGTAGTAAGCCTCACCGCTCCTGGGGCTGGTGTAGTTGTGCGTGACTCGTTCAACCGCAGCGAGGAACTTCTTCTCCGCTTCTTCAAACATCCCCCTTTTGAAATAGCTGATGCCCAGGGCGACATTCACGTTGTAATTGCCCGGATCTCTCCGCAATGCCTCCTCATAGTAAGGATAGGGATCCAACGCGGGGTTGTAGAACTGCTCCAGTCGCGAGCCGGCCAGGTACAGCTCCTCTACAGTTTTTATCTCACCCGGAGGAGAAGGTGGCACAACTGGCTCCGGCATCGGATCATTCTTTGGAGCTGACGGCTGATAAGCGATCAACTCCGTTCCTTCCGACGAGAGAAGCGAAGCCTTTAGATCCACATCTCGGGCCCCTGCAGGAAGAGGGATTTCCTTAGAAAAGGGGGAATCAGGACTAATATCGATCTTTTCTTCGAAGATCACCTTGCCGTGACTCTGCAACTCCGCTACAGCCCCCCGTTGCTCTCGGACAGTGTTAAAGGCAAATCGAATTGTCCCCGAAATGACTTCCAGATTCACCGCACCCTCCAGGTTGGCTTCCTTTATGCCTCCGAGTTCCCTGATGGGATACCAGTAAATCCTGGCCACTTTGGTTTCATATGGCTGAAGCCAGCTGTAGTCTGGCTGGTTGTCAGAATAGACTCCAGTCATTAGCTCCAGTTCCGGGCCATCGGTCTCGGTAAGAATTTTGTCCCACAGTTCTCCTCTTGGCCCCGCACTCCACTCCCAGAATTTCTTCCCGGGTGCCACATGATGGTTGGCAACACTGACGGTACCCACTCCTTTGCCGTGATCGTAACCGGCAAAGAAATCATCTTCGTAATTCCAGGCGAACATCGATGTCCATTCCGGGTGGTTCTTCCACCAACTCACATCAACGCCCTGGGTGTAGTCAATCCCGTTGTAGACCTCATGGGAAATTGGCCAGTGCGCAAACTGGTTCTTCCCGTGGTAGGTCGCGTACTGGGTGCTGGGAGGAAAGAAAACCTGATAGTCAGGATTCGAATGCGCGGACGCATTGGCGAAGAACAGGAACGTCTGGGCAAGCGGCGTCCGGTTCATCGGCTTAAGAGTGGCCTCCAAATAGGATTTCCCTGGATAAAGTGTCAATCCAATGATCCACCTCATACGATGGCGGATTTCTAGTTCACCGACCCATACTGTGCCACTGCCATCGGGATTCTGCTCGAGGATATAGTCAATCGGCATAAAGACCGACGGCCTGTGATGGTGGGGAAAGTTCCATTCTATGCCTCCGGAAATCCAAGCGCCGATCATACCGATCAGAGCTGGTTTGATGACATGCTGATGATAGAAGAAATCCTGGTTATTGGTTTTGTCCAGCGCGGAAAAGACCCGGCCACCTACCTCTGGAGGAATGCAAACCTTGATGTACTCGTTTTCGAGATAGACCGCGTTGTATGTAACGTCCCTTCGATGGTCGGTGACAACGTCGAGCATGGGATAGGGATAGACTCTTCCCTGCGCTCCCTGATAAGCCCTGCCGGCATAGAATCGCGGATTCAGATCCGCCGGCCCCACCTCGTAGGTTGGGATTACCAGCGGTTCTTCCCACACCCTTACGTCCATCCCCATCAATGCCGACGAGACGACAAACAGCAGGATGTTCAACGTTAAGACAGTCACGACGGAATATCTGTGACTTTTCATCACACTAACCCCCATTCAGGCGTTTAAGACTCGAGACGAAAGCACTGAAGAGCCCGGCATGAGCTAAAATGCTCGCCGCTAGGTTGCTCAATGCTAATAGACCAAGCAAAGACTCAGTCCACTCAGTGGGCCCAATTTGGCCCGCCTCACTCAAACCACGGCTGCCAAGGTGCTATTTGTTCGGGGCGGCCTATTCTGAGACTAGTGGGACTCTGTGCCCTGATCGACACGAAGGAGATCGTAAGGCGTCTGCACCTTGGGAAGGATGTCCTCCTTCATTTCATCCACGGTGAAAGCGGGTAGAGTATGAGTACGAACGTTACCCAGCGCACCAAGACTGAAGGCCAGCGAGGCAGCCGTCTTTTCATCAGGTGCTTCTATGATATGCACGATGTCGTAAATCCCAAGAGTCCAATAAGTCCCGATTATCTTCACACCCAGCTGCTCGGCCCTTTGAGAGAACGCATCAACCCGCTTAGTGGTCGCGCCTAGCTGACTCAACCCTTGTTGAGTGAAAGTGACAAGGCAAATGAAGTGTGCCATGGTGATCCTCCTTAATACCTGGAATTGTCTGAAGAGCCCTCCTCGCTCTGACAAACCTCCTCCATCTCGCCCACACTAGATTCTTCAAGAACGCCGGTGTGAGAACCAACTCGGTTCATCACGTCCCCCTCCAGGCCATCCGGAATCACTTATTTTAATGATAAGACTTGCAGGAGATAGAGGCAACACAAATCAGATTAGAGGCATTCGCGCTGTAGAGGTTTCCGAGTCCGTTGAAGTACCCGGTTCCAGTGACAAATGACAAGTGACAAATGACAAGTGACAAACGCCGGACCTTTCCTCCGTAGCTCGAAGAGCCCAGGAGGATGCCGGATGCCGGTAAGAATGCTGTTTTTTGGGGCTGACATTTTCTTGGTGTACTTGGTGCCTTGGTGGCAAATCTTCTTCTGCTGGAGTTACCGATCACCGATTACCGGCATTTGGATGTGGTCAAGACATAGGTAACACTTTAGGTTCAGGACATCGGTGACACTTTCTTGATT
>JAUVSF010000044.1 GCA_030597245.1 Acidobacteriota bacterium | reverse complement strand
CGGCGGCACGTTTGCGGAAGGGGAAATACCGGGGATCTCCGGCGACCCGGCAGAGGAGGTGATAGAAGGTGGCGTCCTGGCTCTTGTGTCGGGGACCTCTCGGCATGGTGTTGTCTCCTGGTCTGGTGCCTGAATGAGGCCGGCCACAAAAGCAGACCCTCCATATAACTAGAACGACCCAGAGACAAAAACTGCGACAGTTTCTGCGGGGGAGGGGCCTCAAGTCGGAGCAGCCAGACCAGAGAACCAGACTGTCCCCTTCCCATCCCATCCAGCCAGACCAGAGAACCAGACTGTCCCCTTCCCATCCCCTTCCCATCCAAATGTTGTGTTCACCCTCTGGGATCTCGAAGCGGCCGGTGGCGAGGGAGTAGCCGTCGTCGCTGGCGTCTATGAGCCCGCGCAACAGTGTGTCAGCGCCCCAGATGCAGGACTCGAGTTGTTGCTGGGTGAGAGTCAGTTGAAGCCAACCTTCCGTTTCGATTTGTCGGGTGGCGCCTCCATCAGCTTCCTGATTACATCGAAAACAACCTGAAACTGTTGGTCGAATTCCTTCTCCAGGGCTGCAAGTTTGTGGGCAAGGTCCTTGTGAGAGACCAGCATTTCTCTCAATCGCACAAAGGCACGGACAACCTGGATACTGGATTCGATAGCGATGGGACTGTTCAGCACACTGGCCGGCATGACGGCGCCGTGCTCGGTGAAGGCATTCGGGGGGTAACGGCGCCCTCCCCATCTTAAGGTCGCAAATTGCGACTTCAAGTTCGCGAACTCCTCACTGGTCAATCCGAACATGAAATCCTCGGGAAATCGGCCTTTATTCCGCCTGACCTGCTCGTTGAGGCGTTTGGTGGTGACCCCGTAGATCTCCGCCAGGTCCAAGACATCCACGAACGCCTGGAACCCCGCGACGGACTTCTCGCGGATATCCCGCCAGTGGCACCCCTCAGGCACGTGGAAGCGGTGAATCTCGGGGAAGAGTGACGGATCGGCGTCGCCATAGATTTCGCTGGCCTCGGCAGTCTCTTCATCCCACACATCACAGATTCTCTTAAAGAAAAACAGCGGGAGGATGTAGCCCTTCCAGTCGGTGCGATCGACGGCAGAGCCGCGCAGGATGTTGGCGGCTTCCCAGAGGGTAGACTTGAGGTCCTGCTGCTTCAACGCCATCCGGCGGAGGTTTCCTTTCTTTGGCTGTTCCAAGTCATCGAACGACCGGCTTCACCGGCCCGCTGGCGCGGCACGAGTTCGGTGAAGCTCTCTCGGTAGGTGTCGGGGGGGTGCTGCTTCTTGCCTGTCAGGTTGATGATCTCCCAGCCCAGGCCGCCCAGTTTGTTCCTGTGAAACTGATCCAGCAGCGGCTTCTCGACGTCGTTCCGCTCGTCGAGGGTAATGTGCTTGGGTGTTGTGTCGGTGCTCATGTCCCCTCCTTAACCACCCAGTGGCCGCCCTTGTCCGGGCCGACACGCTCAACAAGGCCTTCGGCCTTCAGTTTGGCGATTTGCATTTCGATAGCTCTCGTTGTCTTTCCAATGACTTCAGCGATTTCCGAAATCGTCACCTGCGGGTTCTCACGCATCAAGGACAAGGTTTTCACCGAAGTTTTCACCGAAGTTTTCTCTTTTGTACCACCTCGGGCGCGTTCCTTCGAGACTGCCTTCGGATGCACCGGCAGTCGGATCAGGAAATACCTCCGGCCATCATCGGTGTCAAACTCCGGCAACGGCGAGCCATTGCCCTTCATCACCTTCAGTATTTTCGAGATCCCCGTGGAGCGACCCTCGGTGAGCTCCAGCTCTTTGAGGAACTCACCAATTCGACGGTTGCGATAGCGACGGCTGACCGCTTTGCCGACCCTTAGGTCCGCCATCCGGATAGAACGATCAGGGCCGGGAAAACTCAGCACCGTCAGATCCTCCGGGGTGATGCGCACTTCGATCGGTTCGCGAATCTCGTAAGACCGATGATACACGGCATTGACCACCGCCTCTTCGATGGCGGCATACGGAAAACTCCAGAAGTGCTCCGCCTCGGCCCGGTCCGGGTGCTTGACTACCGTTTGCTTGAGGTAGTGGGTCTGGATATAGCTCAACGCGTCACGAGCGATCCGAGCAAGAGGGCTTTCAAAGGTCTTCTCGTCAAATCGATCCCCACCTGCGCCTTCCGGGAACCAGACCACATCAATCTGTGTCGCCGGGAAAAACCGCCTCGGGTGTTCGTTGAAAAAGAGCAGCCCTACATTTTTCGGAAAAGCAGCCTCGTCCGGACCTCCTGCCACATTCATTTGCCGGCCCAGGGCCTCTGCTGAAAGCTCCCGCACCTCATCCCCGAGATCGCTGCCCACTTCGCGCAGGAACTCCTAAATCAGTCGTGGCGACAGATCATCGGCCCCGGCGGTTTGATTGTAGCGGTCGTCAAACGGGACCCTGGCAGTGAGGCTGATCAACTCCCGCTCATCGTCACCTTTCGGTTCGATCGTGCTGGAGTAGCGGCGAATGTAATAACGGTAATCCTTGTTCCTGGCCGTGACCGACCTCGGAACCTTATAGGCCCGATTCTGACCTCCCGGTGCCCACAAGACAATCAGGTTACGTCCTTCGAATTGCTCGACACTCAACATGGGGAAATAGGGGGGCTGGATCAGGTTGCAGAATCCCAGAAGTTCCCGCTGGATCCTGTCCAGTTGATTGTCAGGCAGACCCATCGGTGGAAAGACGGGCAGCCCCGATTCGTCGCAGTCCTGCCCGATCACGACGTAGCCGCCGCCAAGGTTCTCGAAGTCGTTGGCAAAGGCGCAGAGGGTGTGGAGGGTCGGATCCGGATTCCACCCCGCCTTATACTCGATTCGGTCGCCTTCAACCTTTCGCTGTCGCAGCAGGTCCTCGAGATTGATGGGGAGTTTGGAACTCATGCGCCAGACTCCTGCGGTTCAGTCAGCAGAGGGGTGACACGCACGTCCCAGCAAAGTGCACCGAGAAGGGGGTCGATGAAAATCGTGCGCGTTGGATACTCCTTGAGGCCTGTGCGGCGGTGAGGTTCCAATTGCTGCCGCAGGTGCTCTATACACTTTTGGACATCCTTCACTTTCATCTGCTTCCTTCTCTTGGCTAACATGCATTCGATAGCAGGATTCCCAATCCTTGTCCCCTGGCCGGAGATATTCTGCAACCTGGCGAATAACGCGCCGTGGGCCATTGTTAACCAGCCTTTCGCAGATTATCGCTCTCCGACGTAATCAAGTACAGAGGGTTGCGACATGATTCCCTGGAAAATCTCTCGACGCGATGCATAGTAAACCACTGATTTCCTTGGTGTCCTTGGTGCTTTGGTGGTAAACCTCCCAGCTGAGGAACCTCACGGAGACGATTCATCAGCTTCCAGAGATGCGCGGGAGCTAAAGCACCCGCCTCCGAATGGTCCGGCGGCCTGGCAATGGCAGACATGGTTTCACGCAAGGGAAGCGGTGAAACCGGCGGCGGCGCCCGCGACGACCGATGTCCGCGCCACGCACCGGATCCAAAGCAATCTTCAGTCGCCTGTTAGCGCCCCCAAACACGGAGAGAACATTTCCTGAAGGACGTCTAAGGTTCTCTCTAACCCGGTTGATGACAAACGACCCAGACGTCGGACTAATCGCTCACTATCAACCGTGCGAATCTGATCAACAACTACGTGGCCCTTACTCCCGCGGAAACTACAGGACACACCGAACGGATAGGGATGACCACCAGTTATCATCGGAGCAACGATGAATGTCCTTAGATGTGCGTTCAGTTCATCAGGTGAAACAAAACAGCGCAGGGTCGAGTCCTTTGGATCTCACCGCCAACCGTTGGATCGAGACTAACCAGAAACACTTCCCCACGCCGTACACCTCCCTGCTTCACCACTCCCATTCCTCCTCATCAAATCGCGTCGGAGTTGGAGGATCAAGAAGCTGATCCCCCTCGTTCTTTCGAAGCTCTTGTGCAGCCTCCGCCCAACCTGATCTTGTGGCTCTGAGCGGCCTAATGACAATCGCCCCTTCACGCACTTGAAGCTCGACCTCGTCATCGAGTCCAACCTCTTCAATTACCGGCTTGGGTAATCGAACCCCACAGGAATTGCCAACTTGTACCAAGCGAGTCTTCACAAAGAATCCCTAGCGATTTTGTGAATTAGTGGTTAATCTCCCACCTGCGGGAAGGAGAAAACCGACTTGTGTCAGGAACGGTTCAGGCCGAGGCAGACACTTCTGCTTTGTCGAGCAGGGTTTTCACCAGTTCGACCAGTTCCTTGTGATCGACTGGTTTTGAAATGTACCCTTCTGGGGCGGGAACCTTACGCCTCGTGGAGATGAACCTCCTGAAGTCGCTTGAAACGCCGGTAATGATAATCACCGGAATATTCTTGTACTGGTCATTCTCTTTAACAAAACGGTAAACAGCGACACCCGACTTCTCCGGCATGGTGATATCCAGAGTCATCAGGTCAGGCGGCTCTTTCTCAATGGCCCGAACAGCCGCTTCTCCGTCAGAGGCCGTACGGGTTTCAAATCCATTGTCTTCCAGTACAGTCGAAAGGAATGTCACGGTATCAGGCTCATCATCGATCACCAGCACGAGTTTCTTATCGCTGGGCATCAAACACCTCCTTGATTCCCCAGAGTAAATCCCCAAGTGTGAGCCATCCGCTCGCAGTGAGAGACTTGAGTTACCCTGAGCTCAGTGTGGTCCGGAACCGAGTTCACGCCTGGATCGCGGCAGCATCACAGTGAATTGAGTCCCAATCCCCAACTCAGACTCCAATGTTATCTTGCCGCCATGAGCCTCCGCAATTCTACTGGCGATAAAGAGTCCCAATCCGGTACCTTCACTACCCTTTGAGGAGAAGAAAAGCGTGAAGGCCTTCTCGCTTGTTTCCTGATCCATCCCGATGCCGTCATCAGAAACCAGGAAATGCACCCCTTCCATGTTGCCATGAACTCCAACGGTTACAACATGTTCCGCTCTACTGCTATCGAGACGGCAGGCATCGATTGAATTCTCCAGGAGATTCACGAGCATGGACCGGATCGCCTTGCCATCACCTTCGAAGTCGCCAGGAGTCTCATCAATCGCAAGGTCCAGCTTCACATTCAGCTCCTTTGCTTTCGACTCAACGAGACCGCACACTTCTCGGGCCACAGTATCAGCCGACAGAGTCTCCCAGTTGGGTTCACGGTCTTTTGCATAGTACAGGATGTCCGAGACCATGCTGCGAATCCGGCCTACATTTCGCTCCACAATCTCCCAACCCTTATGAACCCGGCCCTCATCGTCCTTCGAGAAGCCAGTGTTAACGAGGTACATACCGCCGGCCAAGCCGTTAAGCAAACCCTTCAGACCGTGTGAAACGGAACCGATCAACAGGCCCAGGGATGTGAGCTGAGACTCGAGCTTTCGCACCTCAGTAATGTTGCTGCTCATCTCCATCACACTAACCACGTTTCCCGCTTCGTCATGTATTGGAGCGGTGGTCACAAGAACATTCACAGGGTCTCCTCCAGGCGCTTTAACAACCTCCTCGGTGGAATGCGGCTGCCCGTCTTCAAAAGTCTGCCTGACAGGACACGGTAAGCATTCTTCGGTTCGGTGTTTGTAAGACTTATAGCAGTGACAGCCGAGGGAATCTCCAAAGTCTTCGCGAAAAGCCCGATTTGTCTCAATGATCCGCAGTTCCGGGGTCTGAATGGTGATGTAGCAAGGGACCTCCTCAAACAGCAAGCGATAGCGCCTCCGACTTTCTCTCATCTGGTCTTCAAAGCGCTTTATCAAGGTCACGTCCGTCGACATTTCCATGACCCGCGTGATCTCTCCATCGCCACCGGCAATAGGGGTCGCTTCAACCAGGACGGACACCTCTTTGCCACTGATACAACGGACCTGCTCTTCACTTCGATGACACTGCCCATCCCAGAAAGCACGTTCTACTGGACAGACTTCGCACTTTTCACTGCGATGCTTGTAGACCTGATAGCAAAATCGCCCCTCCCAATCGCCGAAGTCCTGGCGAAATCTCTGATTTGCATCCACGATTCTGAAGTCGCGACCCTGCACCGTCAGATAACAGGGCAAAGAATCAAAGTAGTCTTTATAGGGGTTATCCATTTCGAGCCCCTTTCTGCTCAGCAGGGGGTCAACCTTCCTGATGTGAAAGCTCCAACACCTTTCTGACTCCTCGCAAAAGGTCATCCTCGCTCAGAGGCTTATCGAGGTACCCATCCGGCGGTATCTCCATCCGCTGATAGATCAATTCTCTCATCTCCGGTCGGCCGGTAATCAGACAGATCTTGAGGCCCTCCAACTCGGAGTCACTCCTCAGTAACTCAAAAATCTCAGTGACGGGTCTTCCGGGCATGGACAGATCGAGCGTGACCAGATCAGGCTTTTCCTTTCGGGCAAGTTCAAGAGCCTCATCACCGGTTGCCGCCTGATACACAGTTGCACCGTAGTCTTCCATAACGGTTGCCAGGTAGAGGAGCTGATCCGGTTCGTCGTCGGCTACCACGATACGGCGTCCGGCCAGAGGGAGTTCTTCTGCTACGGCGGGGGCCCGTGCCGGCTTCTCTATCACCAGAGCTTCCGCCACAAGATTGACCAGCTGTGTCACCTTCATGTCGAGCTCGTAATGTCGGATGACGTCCGTTAAGCCATCCACGCAATTATGGCAAGATGTCACAACAACCTTTGCACCCGTTGCTTTGAGCTGCTCAGCCTTGATCTTCCCCGATTTAAGCCTTCTTGGCGTATACTCAGACATCGACATGGCACCACCGCCACCGGTGCAGCAGTAGTTTTCCTCGCGATTGGGATACATCTCCCTGAAATCGGTGCAGACCAGGTTCAACAGTTCTCGCGGCTCCTCCGTCATTCCACAACTCCTGGCCAGATTGCAGGAATCATGGAAAGTGACCGGCTCGGAATTCCGTGTCTTGTCGAGCTTGATGCGACCCTCTTTCACGTATCGCAGCATCGTCTCGACCGAGCTCTCCATCTCAAAGGGGACATCGTACTTTGCCCAGTTTGGAGCCTCACACCGAGTTGAACGATATCCGTGCCCGCATTCAGAGATTACTAGTTTTTTCCCACCGAGCTCCTGGACTCGATCAAAAAGGTGTCGCGCAACTGCGCCGCCCAGCTCGTCATCTCCCGAGAACAGTCCGAAGTTGGTCATATCCCAACCGTCGCTGGGCATGGTCCAGTCTTCCCCCGCAGCATGAAAGATCTTGGCAGCATCCCCAATGGTCCGCGGATCGTACTTCGCTTCCCTCGGATTGATCGAATAAACGACGGCACAGTCTCTCTTGTCCACGGGAATCCTGGCGGAAGGATCATCCAGCTCGTCCTGGAGTTCCTCCTCCATCCACTCGAGAGTCTCGAGATAATCCTCCTTGAGGACTCCCATCTGATTACCGATTTCCCACTGGTCCTTGCTGACGGTAGCGACACCCTCAGGCATGATTCCTACAGACACCAGGAGGCCACGCGTCATTCTGTTCACCGTCGCGAAGTCGACACCCATGGGACAGTTGAGCGAACACCGTCGACAGTTTGTGCACTTGCCGAAAGCTATGTCTTTGAGCTCCTCCAGCTCCTCATCCGTCATTATGGTCTCTGCACCCACCAGCCAGGGAAAGACACGCCCGGTCCAATCATAATGTCGCTTGAAAATCTTCCTGATACGATCGGCCTTGTAGGCGGGAGCGTAGGTAGGATCACCAGGGTTGGACAGAACATAGTGACACGAATCGGTACAAAGCCCACAGTGAACACAAGCCACCAATGAGCCGACTATCTGCCGATTCAGTTTCTCTCCCAGGCGATCTACTACAACTTGCGCTTTGTGCGATCGAGAATCTTCTGCAGTGCTTTTCTTCATGAGTAATTCCTCGTTGTTCGACGGAGCTCTTTCAACTGGTTTTCGCCTTGTGTACTCGCCGAATCGGATATACCCCCCGGTATCCCATACTTCTTCCAAAGTAGTAGCGAGTGAAGGGGTAGTAGAGGTAGTGTGAAATCTTGCTGAAAGGTACGTAAACCAGGAAGAACGCTGTCAACCAAAAGTACGTGAGAAGGTGCCATTCCCCTCCAGCACTGTTGTTGGGCACCGCCAAGACAGCGAACAAGAACCAGGCCGTCAGCAGTACCAATGAGAAGTAGTCATCCGGAGAGCTGATCGCTCTCATATACGGGTCCGAAACTCTGCGTATGAACCGGCGCACGCCAACTAGAAAGGCCAATCCGATTACAATCTGGAGAACCAGAACCAGCACTCTGTTTTCCAGCAGCCCCGGGGCATACGGAATGACAAACGAAAGCCCTATTGCTGTCGTTACTCCCAAGTGGAATAACACAAACTGAACGTAAAGGCTGCGCTTGGTGCGAGTACTCTCCATCGCCCACGGCATCGCCACATTGGCCCAAGAGTATATGAACCCTTTCGTCGGAGACGTCGCTCCCGATCCGGTCTGCCCCTGACGTTCTTTACCTGCTGCAAAACGAAGAAACCACACAATTCGAATCACATAAACACACGTCATGAAGACCAGGGCTACCTCCTGTAGCGTGTGCTCGGAAAAATGCAAGAAATCGCTCATCTTAACCTCTCCTCCAACCCGTCACATTCGACAGCTCTTTCCGAAACGGCTCGTACTCCCTGGAGTCCTGCACGCAAACGATTGCCTGTGTCAAGTTCGCCGAGGTCTTCAAATAACCGGAAACAAGCTCGACCAGCAGGCGCGAACACAAGTCGAGGGGAATCCCGTAGAATCCGCTTCCCATTGGAGGGAAGGCTATGCTCTTTGCACCTGCCTCCTCAGCACATTTCAACGTATTCAAGATGGTCGTCCTGAGTTTCTCCTCAGTGTTCTCTTCCAGGAATCGCGGACCTACCGCGTGCACAATGTAGCTCGCCTTGAGGTTGCCGGCGCCGGTAACAATCGCCTCGCCGGTCTCGATCGGACCCAATCCTTCCAGCTCTTTCTTCACCGCCGGCCCACCCCGTATCGAGATAGCCGTCCCAAACCCCGAGCCAAGCTCGAGATTCGGTTGAGCATAGAAAACCAAGGCATCTACTTCGAGTAGCGTGATGTCTCCTTTGATCAATTGAATTTGTTCTGTTTCAACTTCAGCTGCAACCATTCACTCCCTCCCGGTTCATTCAAACTGCTTTTGATCAGGAACGTGCATCCCTTGCTCCTGTTAGGCTGTCCGATCCCGCGCTTCCAAGGAAGCTGATGCACTTACTAATGTCCTCAACTCCAAAGGGGCGTGAAATACGGGCCAGCAATCCTGGTTGGCATTCAATCGGAAAATCAGCATCGGCCCCTGCCAGGATTACCCGAACGAAAGGGATTCTGGGGTCTCCCAGCAAGTGACAGCAAACGTTCCCACTTGTCTCCACACCGAGACCGCAATCTACAAACGCGAAGTCAGGTCGGAAATGGTTAATGACCGCAGAGCAGGTATACTCGCCATCGACAATCTGCAGGTTGAAGGGGGCTCCGGTTAACCCGGCAATCAATCCACCCGTCAAGCCGGAGTCATCCGTGACCACAAGGACGTTCGTGCGCTGTCCGTGCACTTCCCTAAAGTAGTCACAATCGTCACATGTCCCCGCGCAGAATACCCAATCCCCTTCTCCCTCAGGGACCAGTTTCGCAACCTCGTAGCAGCGCTGAGCACGCATGAGAAAAGCAGCGCACTTTGTACACACTTCCAAGGCCTTTTCACGACTCTTGAATTCCCAACAAAATTGAAACCGCGGCTCTCCCGGTGTGAGGTCAGTGCGCAAGGCAGGGGCGTGAGAGGTCGGCTCGTTCGAGACTTGCGGCTCAGCTACGAAACGTTCGAGCGCACTCCGCTCGATCCGGTGGTGTCCACCGGCAGTCCGGGCGGCGGCCAGCCGTCCCGACCGGATCCACTTCAAGACAGTGTCTGGCGTAACCGAGCAGAGCTCAGCAGCCTGACCCGTCGTTAAGAACCGTCTCATCTTCGCCATTTTCAGCGTTTTATCGAATTTATGGGTTCACAGAAGACAGACTAGGGCAAATCGTCCTTGGAGTCAACCTTATAATTAGCTCTAATTGATTTATATGTTAATAAGGTAAACTGGCATTGCCTTCGGATTCAGGTGTGGTTGGATCTGAAGCCTAATTCTAAGCTCGAAATCCGAGAATCGGAAACCGCAAATCGAAAATGGCCTCACGCAAAGGCGTCAAGGTGTTTCACGCAAAGAACGCAGAAAGCGCAAAGGGAAGTTTGTCTGTTTCAGCGCGGGCTTGTCTCTTGTTCTCTAAACCCTCAGCGAGCTTTGCAGACTTTGCGTGAACTAGAATTCGATTTTCGAGCTTCGGATTTCGAGCTTAGAATTGGGATTGCTGCCAGGAATACGCCATGCCTTCGTGTAGAATTCGGGCCGCGAGGATAGCCGTCAGGTGGTTGACGTCTCGGAGTGGATTTACTTCAACCGCATCCATTCCAACGAGTGTCCAATTCGCTCGGTGGAATAGATTCAGGACCTGCCGGGGCGACAGACCACCCGGCACTGGATGCGAAACACCTGGGGCGTACGACGGGTCGAACCCATCCATGTCCACGCTGACATAGACGGGCACCTCGCTCTCCATGTAAGCAGCGAGCGAGGCGCGATCATCCAACTCGCGGGCTTCCAGCACCCGCAACCGAGAGCCGAACCGTTTCATCTGTTCCTGCTGGACTCGGTTGAGCGCTCGAATGCCTATCTGGACAACCAAGTCCACATGCTCCATCTCCAGGATGCGAGCAGCCGTACATGCGTGTGAAAACCGACTTCCCTCGAACTCCGGGTAGAGATCAGGGTGTGCGTCAATCTGGACCACCTGGACAGGTTGTCCCAGTGTCTTCAGACCATCCACAACAGGGACGGTAACCGCATGGTCTCCGCCCGCAAAAAAGGGAACCTTGCCTTCAGCAACCAGGGACTCCGAAACACTGCAGTACTTTCGATACGTCTTTTCGAAGCAGTCCTCGGCTGAGATATCACCGAAGTCCGCAACCTTTCCCGCAAGATCGACGCCCGACTCTGAGGTCGAATTGTAGCAGCGACCATCGTAGGCTGCACGTATTACCTCAGGAGCTCCGGCACTTCCTCTCAGGTAAGACGACTGAGAGTCGTCGGGCAGGCCGACAAAGACAGGTCCTCGAAAGCCGGCTGCCCGGGCATCGGCCCCAAAGCATCCGGCAAACGGAATTGTCCTTAGTGTTTTTGTGTTTTCGTGGTTAGTGCCCATTGATAGCGTTGGGTTCTCCAGACAGTTGGCGTTAAGGCCCAATGGAGCATCAGTCCTCGTCAACGCGATACTCAGCATAGGCATCCGGGGTTTCCCAAAGCCTGACCGAGATTACCGGAAGCTTCAGTCTTCCAGCTTCTTCGAAGATCAACTTGGCGATATTCTCAGCAGTCGGATTGCCATCCATCAGGAAGGGAGGCTCACCTGCACCCGTCAAAGCATCCACCAAGGGGTCATCTTTACGGAGCAGCATTTGATGGTCCAGCTGTTTGTCGATGAACTCAGAAAGAACTTCGGCAACTTCTCCGAAATCCACCACCATTCCGACTTCATCCAGGCTAGCTCTACTCATTTCTATTTCTGCAACTGCGTTATGCCCATGAGGATGAGCGCACGGACCGTCATAGTCCATCAATCGGTGTCCGTAACAGAAATACAGCTTCTTGACGATGGTGAACATCTTTGCAGCCTAGTTTAGTTTATCTGGGCGCATGGACCAACAACGTCTACCTCAAAATGGTAAACAACCTCCCTGGACCGTGAACACCGATAATCAGCGTCTTCTCGATGTCCGCGGTCCGGCTGGGTCCAGTCACTAGAAGGCGAGCGCTCTCGCGCCGCCCCAAGTCGACCGACTCAAAGAACTCCCTGTGATTCATCAGCACATCTTCTGGAGACACGAGGACTACATGAATCGGAGGCAGCACCGAAAGAACGCGACTTCCTGCCGGAGCGCTGCTCTCCACAACCGTACCGGTTTCAGCAATAGCCGTCTCGGCGCTGGCTACCGAAACAGTCACTCCCGGAACATCCACCTGGTCGAGGCTTCGAATCTCCGTTTGCACCGGGAGCTGGAATCCTCGCTTGGCATGCTCGCTGACCAGAACCCGCGGTTCTCCGCTGCCATGCGTGCGATCAGAGAGTTCGAAGGGAATCTTATGTTTCTCGAAAATGGCAGTCTTCTCCCAATAGAGGTGAACCGCCCCCGCCTCCTCAAGGACTCTGCGCATTGCAGCTGCAAAACCCTCGTCACTCTGCCCATCCAGGACAACCGTGCCGGCCTCTTCGGCCCGGCGTTTAAAAGTGTTCACCGGATCGTCGAAATCGGGGAATTCAGGCACAACCTCCGGCAGAGCCTCTGAAGGCTCCCGGTTCTGAAAACATCTAAGTCTGCTCAAGATCGCTTCGCGGCTCAATGCTCCGGCCCTCCAGCCTCACGGTACTCACGGAACCTCTTCGGCGCCAGCTCGGGTACATCCCGATCCTTCTGCCAGGCAGAAACCGGCGGGACCGCCAGCCTGAACCTGCCCTTTCGAACCAAGGCGGGCTGAAGACGCCTCAGCCAGCGCGAAACGAATTCATAGCGACGGGACGAGGACACGACCCAAGCCCACACCACCATCCCAACCCGTTCAGGCCGGAACCGTTGAATTCCGTGGTTTCTGGCCTCCTGCACCTGCTGACGCAATCTCAGCAGGATCTTCGGAATCTCGATCTTGACGGGGCAAGTCTCTTCACAGGCACCACAGAGGGATGAGGCGAACGGGTGCTCTTCCACAGCAGCGATCGGGAACATCTGAGGAGTCAATATCGATCCGATCGGCCCCTGATAGACGGTTCCATAGGCATGCCCCCCCAAACGTTGAAACACGGGGCAAATGTTCTGGCACGCGCCGCAGCGGATGCAAGTCAATGTCTGGCGCAGAAATTGATCTTCATAGATTCGACTTCGTCCATTGTCGACCAGAATTAGGAAAAACTCTTCCGGCCCATCGAGTTCTCCCTCCCTTTTGGGACCGGAGATCAGATTCACGTAGCTCGTCATCCTCTGCCCGGTCGCGCTTCTCGTCAAGAGCTTCAAGCACACGGACAAATCGACGGTCCTGGGAATCACTTTCTCGATTCCCATCAGTGCGATATGAACTCGAGGGAGAGACGTGGACAGCCTGGCGTTTCCTTCATTTTCTACCACCACGATTGTGCCGGTCTCAGCCACGGCGAAGTTCACTCCGGAAATGCCGAGGTCAGCCTCCAGGAAATGCTTACGCAAGACTCTTCGCGCGGTCAGGGTCAGTTTTGCGACGTCGTCAGTCGGCTCCATGCCCAGCTTCGCCTCAAACAGCTCTGCTACTTCATGACGCGACTTATGTAAGGCAGGCGTGACGATATGAGAGGGCGTCTCATCGCACAGTTGAATAATGTATTCGCCCAGATCGGTTTCAATAACATGCAGGCCGCCTTTCAAGAGACCCTGGTTGAGGTGGATCTCCTCGCCAAGCATGGTCTTGCTCTTGACAACCTTGCGGACTGCCCTTTCGCGGGCAATATCCAGGACTAACCTGACGGCCTCTTCACCCGATTCGGCCCAGAGGACCTTGCCGCCATGGCCGACGACATTCTTTTCCAGCCTCTCGAGGTAAAAGGGAAGCTCCTCCAATGTGTGCAACTTGACCCTGCGGCCGTAATCACGAAGCTCCTCCCAGTTCTCGACTTCCGACACTGCCGCGTCGCGACTTTCCACCGAGCGTTGGAGAGCAGGGTACAGAGTCGCCTGAAGACGCTTGTTTTTCAATGCAGATGCGACGTCAATTCCTATCCGCTTCATTTCACCAACAGCTCCGCCAGATGCATCGTTTCAATCGGAATCCGTTCTCGTTTCAGGAGTCCATCCAGATGCATCAAACAGCTTACGTCATTAGCAATCACATACTCCGCACTCGATTCCTGAATCCACCTCAACTTATCCCGACCCAATTCCGCTGAGATATCGGGAAACTTCACCGCAAAGGTTCCGCCGAAGCCGCAACACCTTGTCGAGTTCTTCATCTCCACAAACTGAATGCCCTTTACCCCACGTATCAGGGTTCTTGGCTGCTCCGAGATTCCAAGTTCTCGAAGTTGGTGACAGGAATCGTGATAAGTGACAGTCCCAGTGAAGTGTGCCCCTGTCTCAGTAACTCCCAGTTCCGAGACCAGAAAATCCGACAGTTCGAACGTCCTCGAAGCAATCGAGACAGCATCCTGATACTGAGGAGAGCCCTCAGGAAAGATCTCGGACATGTGACACTTGATCATGGCTGCGCATGAACCCGATGGGACAACAATCGTCTCGGCGTCTCGATAAACCTCTATGAAATAAGAGACGACTTTCCGGGCTTCAGAAGCATAGCCGGTATTGAAAGCAGGTTGGCCACAGCAAGTCTGACGAGGATCGGAATCGACTTCCACGCCCAGTCTCCGAAGCAAACGGACGGCAGAGGCTCCTACCTGAGGAAAAAGCTGGTCAACCAGACATGTTGAGAAAAATGAGATTTTCATTCAGTCATTCGGTGCCTGACGTTACTGGACCTGACTATCATACAATGCTTGAATCTGCTGCCGATCGCAATGCCCGGCGCAGCACGGCGGCTCGAAGAGAGCCCCTAAGGGACGGTGGCCCAGATGCCGCCGCGCCCAATTTCGAAACTCGAAGCTCGAAATTCGAAACAAATGTCAAGCTCAAATTCCCAAGGACCGAAGCAGGATTTGGTGAATAAAGCGTGTAGAACCCGATACTTCCAAGCGTGTTGATCCTAATATCCTGCAAATTCGAGCTTGTTTCAAGTTTTTCCGACCTTGTTTCGAGCTTCGGATTTCGAGCTTCGAGCTTGGCCGTTGCGGTTTGAGCAACAGCCCCCACGGACCTGTGTGGTAAGATCCGCTAGACTAATGGGCGATCTAATGCGCGCAATTCCCCCAAAACCGGTGGCAGTTTCAGGGGCGATCATATTCGCCTTGGTGCTGACTGCTTTCTTATTGACCGGACCGCCCTCCGAATCTTTGGCTCAGTCTTCTGTTTGGCTCGAGAAAGACGCTCGTATACCCGTTGATCTGTCTGGCTCTTTCTACACGGTTGATGGAAAGGAAACGACTTTAAGCGAGTATTCGGACGAAGTGCTCTTTCTCAATTTCTGGGCGACGTGGTGCGGGCCATGCCGGGCCGAAATGCCCTCGATCGCTACGTTACAGGACAAACTTGGTCGCAAAGGGTTGCGTGTGCTGGCGGTTACAGACGAGGATTTCTCAACCGTAGAGAGCTACCTGAAGAACAATCGGTACCCCTTTACTGTGCTCATCGATCAAGAGGCTAAACTGTCGGGCCGGCTCCGGATCTGGGCAGTTCCCTGGACTTTGATCCTGGACAAGGAGCGAAATCTGGTTCACTTTCATTCGGGAGCCCGTCGTTGGGATACTCCGGACGTCGTGGAAAATCTCGAACACATTTTGAACGAATGAAGAAGAGCTACTTCTTTCAATGCATCAATGTTTCTTGCGGGGCGACGTACCCCGCTTCCCAGAAACTCTATCGTTGTCCTTCATGCTCCGATCTCCTCGATCTTGACTACGCCTTCTCGGACCTGGATCCCGAACAGCTTAAGGTAACCTTTCGGGAAAGAAGGACATCCAACCTTCCACTCGATGTGAGCGGAGTCTGGCGCTTTCGAGAGATGCTCCCTTTCGAGCCGCAGGATCTCAAATATGCGGTAACGCTTGGAGAAGGTAACACTCCCCTGATCGAAGCTCCTCGGTCGGCGGAGTACGCCGGGATCAAGCACCTGACGATCAAACATCTGGGATGGAACCCAAGCGGCTCTTTCAAGGACTACGGGATGACCTCAGCGATCTGTCAGGCGCGCAAACTCGGATCCAAAGTAGTGGCATGCGCCTCAACCGGTAACACCTCAGCCTCAATGGCTGCCTACTGTGCGCGTACCGATCTGAAGCCCGTTGTCTTTATTCCTGAAGGACAGATCGCGTACGGCAAGCTCTCCCAAACTCTCGATTATGGGGCGCTAACGATTCAGCTTGAGGGCGACTTCGATGTGGCGATGGGATTGGTCGAGGACCTTTCGAGTGAGACGGACCTCTACCTGATGAATTCCATAAACCCATTTCGCCTGGAGGGGCAAAAGACGGTCATGTATGGGCTTTTCGAGCAGCTTGACTGGAAAATCCCCGACCGCATAGTCGTACCGGGTGGAAACCTGGGCAATAGTTCGTCTTATGGCAAAGCCCTTATCGAGATGAAGGAACTGGGCTTCATCGACAAAGTCCCGAGGATCACGATCATCCAGGCTGCAGGTGCCAGCCCCCTCTATAAGACTCTAGTCTCGAGTTCCTCTGAACTGGTGCCGGTCGAAGATGCTTTTACACTCGCGAGCGCGATTAAGATTGGGCATCCGATCAGTTGGAAGAAGGCGGTCCGGGCGTTGAACTTCACGGACGGTTGGTGTGATGTGGTAACTGAACAGGAGATTGCCGATTCAAAGGCGGTTCTGGGTCGAGACGGGATCGGTTGTGAGCCGGCCTCGGCAACCACAGTAGCCGGATTGAAGAAACTTATCGAGACAGCCGAACGAATTCCCGACGTGACCATTGATCCGGATGAGGATATCGTAGCAATCCTCACAGGCCACCAGCTCAAAGATCCTGATTACACGGTCAATTACCATCTCAACAATCTGTACGAAGAGGCCACGTACAACACAGTATTGATCAGCAAGTCCGGCAAACTGGAATCCACGTTTGCTAATCAACCGATGAAGGTCGCAGCGGATAAGAAAGAGATCCTTCGGATCCTGGGCCTCTAGAGAAGTGCGAACGACGAACGGGGCTGGGGATGTTCAACACTAAGTCACAAAATCACAAAGAATTCTTAGTGCTTTAGTGATTTGGCGGTAAGTCCCCCAGTTCCCAGTCTCTAGCGCCCTATGTGCTAGAATTCCTCATCGATGAGTCAGGAATCTCCTTCTTCCCTAGCCGTTGAGAATACGGAAGGGGCCAAACCACCTGAAGAACCCAAGTCTGAACAGCTCGTTCTTCGCGAGGAACAGAGCCTCGCAACTCTCAGCCCGCTGCAGCG
This sequence comes from Acidobacteriota bacterium, assembly GCA_030597245.1. Classification (GTDB taxonomy): domain Bacteria; phylum Acidobacteriota; class UBA6911; order RPQK01; family JAPXNP01; genus JAUWTT01. The sequence goes on along the minus strand of JAUVSF010000044.1, from coordinate 227 downwards.
GTATCTTCTTGAAGTGAGACAATTCAAGCCTCTCAGCGCGGAAGAGGAACATGAACTTGCGGTCCGCTATCGCGATGAAGGTGACGAGGCCGCTGCATACCAACTCATCACCTCAAGTCTCTCTCTTGTGGTCAAGATTGCGAGGTTGTACGACCGCGTTTATCACAACGTGGTCGACTTGATTCAGGTGGGCGACGTCGGACTTATGGAAGCGGTGGCAGGGTTGG